>NZ_CAUUGJ010000001.1:0-68211 GCF_963544685.1 uncultured Fretibacterium sp.
CCCCATTGATCCTTCCCAGGGGGGGGCAACGCCCCCCCCTGGGAAGGATATAAGGGGTTCCAAGGGGGCTTGCTCCCTTGGCGGGGTTTGGGGCGGAGCCCCAAGGTCTCTGCAGAGCCTTTCGACCGCCTCGGGCAGCAGGCGCCATTCGGCCTGTTCCATCACGCGGCGCTGGAGCGTCTCCGGCGTGTCGTCCGGCAGCACCTCCACGGCCTTCTGCATCAGGATGGGGCCGCCGTCGGGCGTCGCGTCCACGAGGTGTACCGTCGCGCCGGTGATCCGGACCCCTGCGTCCAGCGCCGCTTTATGGACCTTCAGGCCGTAGAGCCCGCGCCCGCAGAAGGAGGGGATCAGCGAGGGGTGGATGTTCACGATCCGTCCCGCGTAGCAGGCGACGAAGGCGCCGCTCAGGATCTGCAGGAACCCCGCTAGGACGACGACGTCGATGCGCTCCTCGCCCAGCAGCTCCAGCAGACGCTGCTCGAACGACGCCGCGTCGGGGAAGGCGCGGCGCTCGACGGCCTCGGCCCGCACGCCGTGGGCGCGGGCCCGGTCCAGGGCTCGGGCGTCGCCGCGGCTGGAGAGGACCAGGACGATGCTGCCGCTCTGCAGGCGGCCCTCGGCCTGGGCGTCCAGGAGCGCCTGGAGATTGGTCCCCCCGCTCGAGACCAGCACGGCAATCCGCGCGCTCAGCACAGCACGACGCCCTCCGTGCCCGGGACGACCGTGCCGATCGGGTACGCCTCCACCCCGTTCTCGCGCAGCACCCGCACGGCCGCGTCCACATCCTCCGGCCCGACGATCGCGGTCATCCCCACGCCCATGTTGAAGATCCGGAGCATCGCGTCCTCGTCCAGCCCCCCCTCGCGCTGCAGCAGGCGGAAGATCGGAGGGACGCGCAGGGCCTTGCGGTCGATGCGGGCCGTCAGACCGTCGGGCAGGCTGCGCGGGATGTTCTCGTGGAACCCGCCGCCCGTGATGTGGGCCAGGGACCGGACCGGCACCTCCCGCAGCAGGGCGGCCACGGGGCGTGCGTAGATGCGCGTGGGGGTCAGCAGCGCGTCGCCCAGCGAAGTGCCGAGCTCGGGCACGGCCGCGTTCAGGTCGCGCCGCTCGACATCGAAGACCTTGCGGACGAGCGAGAACCCGTTGGAGTGCAGGCCCGACGAGGGCAGGGCGATCAGGACGTCGCCCGCCCGGACCCGGCTGCGGTCCAGCATCTCGGAGCGCTCGGCCACCCCCACGGCGAAGCCCGCCAGGTCGTATTCGTCCGGGGCGTAGAAGCCCGGCATCTCCGCCGTCTCGCCTCCGATCAGCGCGCAGCCGGCCTGGACGCAGCCCTCGGCCACGCCCGAGACGACGGCCGCCACCCGCTCCGGGACGTTCTTGCCCACGGCGATGTAGTCCAGGAAGAACAGGGGCCGCGCGCCGCTGCACAGGATGTCGTTGACGCACATGGCCACGCAGTCGATGCCGACGGTGTCGTGCCGGCCCGTCAGAAAGGCCAGTTTCAGCTTGGTCCCGACCCCGTCCGTTCCGCTGACCAGCACCGGCTCGCGCAGGCCGGCCGGGAGCGCGAACGCGCCGCCGAACCCGCCGAGCTCCGACAGGACGCCCGAGGTCCGGGTGCGCGCGACCGACGCGGCCATCAGACGCACCGCCTCGTAGCCCGCCTCCACGTCCACGCCGGACCGGGCGTAGTCCTCACGCCCGGCGGTCATGGTTCGGTCTCCAGCCGTTTGCGCAGGGCGGCGTCCTTCTGGGTGACCTCCCGCTCCATGGCCTCGGCGCGCTCCTCCAGCATGGCGGCCAGCGCTCCATCCTCCACGGCGAGGATCCGGGCCGCGAGCCATGCGGCGTTGGCGGCCCCGTCGATGGCCACCGTCGCGACCGGTACGCCCGACGGCATCTGGACGGTCGAGAGCAGGGCGTCCACCCCCCCGAGGTCGGGGGACCGGACCGGGACCCCGATGACGGGAAGGCGCGTGTGCGCGGCGACGACGCCCGCCAGGTGCGCAGCCTTGCCCGCCAGGGCGATGATCGCCCCAAACCCCTCGCCCCTTGCGCCCCTCGCGAACGACGCCACGGCGTCGGGCGTGCGGTGTGCCGACATGACGTGCGCGGCGAAGGGGATACGGAGGGATCGGAGCACGCCGAACGCGCGCTCCGCCACGGGAAGGTCGCTGTCGCTCCCCAGAATCACGGCAACTTTTTTCATGGTCCTCTCCTTAAAGACTTATATTTTTTTCCTCATCAGCGTTTGGCGGATGATGCCGTCGGCGTAGAACTGCCGGGCGTAAAGGATCGGACGGCCCGCGACGTCGTAGTCCACCTCGTCCATATAGAGCAGCGGGGTCCCGGGCGCGAGCCCCAGCGCCTCCGCGATGCGTCCGTCCGCGGGCACGGCCCTGATCTCCGTCAGGTCCATGCAGGGCTCCGCTCCGCAGTGATCCTCGAGAAAATGGAAGATCGGGAGCTCCATCTCCTTAGGGTCCGGCAGAGGGGCCCGGACCATCCGGAAGGGGATGTAGTCCTCGCAGTAGATCGCAGGCCGCCCGTCCGCCGTCACCAGCCGCACGTTCCGCAGCACCGGTTCCTCCGCCTCTAGCCCCAGCCGCTCCGCCGCTCCGGCCCCGGCAGGCAGGCGCTCCGTTGAAAGGAGGACGACATCCGGGCGATAGCCCGACCGCTCCACCATCTCGAGGAACTCGACCTCCAGGTCCATGCGGACCGCCAGAGCCAGGACGTGCCGGTTGATCATCGTCCCCACGCCGTGCCGACGGCTGATGAACCCCTCGCGTTCGAGCCGGGCCAGGGCGTCCCGGAGCTGCGTGCGGCTGACGTCCATGCGTTTGGCCAGGTCGTTTTCGCTGGGCAGGTACTTCGCGCCGCGGAAGGCCCCCTCCCGCATCTCGTGCAGAAGCCGCGATTGAAGGGTGGATTGAAATTTTTTCCCACGTTTGCCGGACATCCTGTATCCTATGCCCTCTTTCCTGAAAGGTAATACCTTTCGTGCTGCCTCCTGAACTATACGGGAAGGGGGGCGGATTGTAAAGCGGTGCGTGCGGCGGCACACCGGAAAGGGGGGCGAGGGGAATGGCAAAAACCACCCCGGATATCCACCCCCGGGGGGGTTGCATAAAACGGCGAACGCTATCATTATCATCGTATAGATTTCTTCGGGCCATCCCGGCGGTCTTGAGAGAGGCTGATTGCTTGACTTTATTTTGAGGAGGAAGCGGACAATGGCTTACACGGAGACTACGCAGACAAGTTGGGGAAGCCGTCTGGGCGGCGCGTTCAAGGGGATAGTGGCGGGCATTGTCCTGGTCGTGGCGGGGACGTGCCTTCTGTATTGGAACGAGGGCCGGACCGTCAAGACGGGCGGGGCGATCAACGAGGCCCGCAGCGTCGCGGTCGAGGTGGACGACATCTCCAGGGTCGATCCCGCCCTGGCGGGAAAGGTGATCTATGCGACGGGCCGGGCCGAAACCCGGGACGTGCTCACGGACCCCATCTTCGGCGCGTCCGCCACGGCCATCAACATCAGCCGGAAGGTGGAGTACTATCAGTGGGAGGAGCACTCCAGGCAGGAGAAGCGCAAGAAGCTGGGCGGCGGTGAGGAGACCGTCACCACCTACACCTACACCCAGGAATGGGTCGGCGAACCGATCGACTCGGGGGAGTTCCGCGACCCGGAGTATCAGGGGCGCAACAAGGTCCTGGCCAAGTACGAGGACGAGACGCTCTACGCGTCTAATGTTTCCTTCGGGGCCTATACGCTGCCGGACTTCCTGAAGCGCTCCATCGGCGGGGCCGTTCCGCTGAATATCGTATTGGACGAGGAGAGGAAGAAGGCGATCTTCGAGGGGCTCTTGGTGGAGGCCGGCCCGGTGGGGAACCTTGTGCTTCCGGCGGTGGGCTCCTCCGACTTGGCATCCCTGGACGCCGCGGTCCGGGATGCCGGGGCGAGCGCGGTTCAGCCTCAGGACCGTTACGTCCACGCGCAGGGCAACGTCCTCTACCTTGGAGAGAAACCCGGCTCGCCGCAGATCGGCGATGTCCGCGTGACCTTCACTCAGACGCCTCCGGCCGACGTGTCCATCATCGCGCAGGTGGCCGGGAACACCTTCGAGAAGTTCACTGCCTCCAACGGCTACACCTTCAGCCGACTGAACATGGGTACGGTCGGCATGGAGAAGATGTTCGCCGGCGCCGAGAGCGACAATGCGACCACGGCCTGGATCCTGCGCGTCGTGGGAACGATCGTCGTCATCGTCGGCTTGGGGGCGATCTTCCGTCCGCTCTCCGTCATCGCAGACGTGATCCCGATCCTGGGAAGCATCGTCGGGGCGGGGACGGGGTTTGTGGCCTTCCTGCTGGGGCTGGCGTGGTCGCTCCTGGTCATTGCCGTTGCATGGATCCGATTCCGGCCCGTTCTGGCGGCGTCTCTCCTCGGAGGGGTCGTCGTCCTGCTGGGGCTCCTGTTTGTGAAGGGGCGTAAGGGCAAGGCGGCGTGACGTCAAAAAACGAAAAGGGAGGTTTTTGAAGATGAAACGGTCGATAGGGTTCTCCTTCCTGGCGGTCCTGCTGTTCTGCGTGCTGTTCCCCGTGGGGACGGCCTTTGCGGTGACGAAGGTGCAGATCGTGGAGTACCAGTGTCGGGTGTGCGACAAAATCTATTACAGCTTCAAAGGGGATAAGCTGGACGATGAGAAACTTATGGTACAGGATGTCCAGCTCAACAGGCTGTCGAAGCTGGGCGAGGCGGGTAAGCGTCTGGAGGAGTGCAAGGGGGGAATCAAGTCGCACATCTTCGACAAAAAACGCGAGGGGGAGGCCACGATGGAGTTCGTCTCCAAGAACCTGCAGCGGTTCGTCGCCATGAAGGACGGCGGCTCCGTGAACGCGACTTTGACGGAGTGGAAATGTTTCATCTGCGAAAAACCCTTCTACTCCCTGAACGGGGAGGACCTGAACATCAAGGAGTGGGACGAGCAGCAGAATTACCTCTTCAACTTGAAAGGGCGCCCCATATACCGGTGCAAGGACGGCTATTACGGGCATGTCTTCAAGTCCCTGAAGGAGAGCAGCTTCAGATCTCTCGAACTTGTCATCAAAGTGGAAAATGTGTACTGGTCCAAGTAGAGCACCGATTATGTTGGGGAGGTGAACGGCATGCGTTTGAAAAAACTTTCCGCCGTGCTGGCGCTGTCGGCTCTGCTCGTCGTCGTCGGACGGGAGGCCCGGGCCGCGCTCCCGCGGAACTATCAGGAGTTCAAGGCCCGCTACCAGCAGGAGGGCAGGACGCCGGAGGGCGCGCTGAAGCTGTATTTCGAGGCCGTGTTCTGCTACATCGACGAGGCGACGCGGGCCGAGGGTTCGAAGATGGTGCGCTACGCCCTGCACTACGACAGGCCCATCGAACAGTCGTACAACCTGGCCACATTCGCGGAGCGCCTGCGGGATCCCGAGAGGCACCACATCTTCCGCAGCTTCGCGGCGGGGACCTCGCCCGAGAACGATTACCGGATGTCGCCGGACAACTTCAATCTCGTCGTGACCAAGAGGACGCAGGAACAGGGATACTTGAGGGTCTTCCTCCAAAGCTCCGGGGCCGACAGTCCGAGGCCCGTGTGGGTGAAGGAGATCGACGGCCTGTGGTACACGATCAACAACTCCAGCACGTACCTCGAGGTGCGACCGCCCAAGGCTTTCCTCGACCGCACGAGGAACGCGCACGATGCGGACTACGACGCTTCTCCGGCGCCGGCCCCCAAGAAGCGGGACAATGACAATGACGCGGCTCCATCGGATGCCGGGTTGTCGGACGAAAAAGGGTCCCCCGAGCCTTCGGATGGTGGAAAATCGGGCGAGGACGACGGGGAGATCGTTTTCAAGTAGGTGGGGGACAAATCCGCTGAATAGGATAACTGAAAAAGGGGAGGACGGTCTTCTGGCCGTCCTCCCCGATGTCATTCATACCAGGAGATAGATCAGGACGAACAGGAGCCCCAGCGCGAAGGCCAGCAGGCTGTAGGCGAGGCTCGAGGGCAGGACGGTCCGGAAGGAGGGGATGTCCCTCTCGGCGTGGACGGCGACGCCGTTGCTGTTCCCAGGGAAGGGCGCGGAACGCCTGCTTGAGGTCCGGGCGAGCAGCCAGGAGATGGGGCCATCGCACAGGGCGCTTGTGGCTCTCGCGAACAGGGCGCTGAGGAAGGGCAACCCACGGGAGAAGCTCCAGGAACCGAGTCCGTCGCAGAGGAGGTCGACCGATCGCGCAAAGAAGGCGCCGAGGAAGGGCAGCAGCCTGGTCAGAATGGGACGGTAAATGGTGCGTTCCAGGTCCAGCCATTTGGGCCAGGGAGCGATATAGTAGCGGTGTCCGTCCGGTCCGCGCCGCATCAGGCGGGCGTAGACGATGCTGAAGTAGAAGGCCGCGCCCAGGGCCAGTGTCAGCACTGAGCCCTTCAGGTTGCTCCATGCAAAGTAATCGACGGGATGCGCAGGAGGGTGTCCGTTCATGAACGGCGCGCCCAATGCTCCGATCGGGGTCATCAGGCTATGCGGGAAAAACCCCAAAAGAGGGAGTATCGATGCGGTCAGCGTAAGGAGTATGGCGTTTGGAGTGCTGACGTAGGCTCGTTTGGAGCGCGAGGGCTTTGCCGGTTTGCTCAGAAAGAGCGCGACGAAGAGCTTGAGCATGTAGGCCGCGGTCAGGGCCCCCGAGATCAGGAATATCCATTCCACGGCCTGAAACAGGACCACCTCGTTTTGCAGCGTGAAGAGTCCGGAGTGGAGCAGCTCCGAGATGGCGCCCGTGTGCGTGTGCGTCGGCAGGTGCAGCTGGTGGATGTGCTCGACGATGCTCTCGTGGATGAGCGTCTTGCCGACGTATCCGCTCCAGAGGGGTACCCCGGCGAGGCCGAGCGCCCCCATGGAGAAGATGTACATAAGCAGGGGCTTGCCGCGCCCGTAGCCCCGGATCTCGTTCAGGTTCAGCTTGCCGGTATTCATGTGGATGACGCCTGCGGCGAGGAAGAGCACCAGCTTGACCAGCGAGTGGTTGACCATATAGACCATGGTTCCCTGAACGGCCAGGGCGTTGTCCTCCCCGAGGAAGCACTGCATGGAGATGCCCGTGAGGATGAACCCGATCTGGGACATGGACGAGCAGGCAAGGGTCCGTTTGATGTCGACCGAGAAGAGAGCGAGCACGGCGCCGATGACCATGGTGCTCACGCCGAGCGCCAGGAGCATCAGTCCCCAGAGCGCGTTGTGAAGGAATATCCCCGTGCTGAGCACGAGGATCCCGAACAGGCCGGATTTGGTGAGGACGCCGGAGAGCAGCGCGCTCGACGGGGCGGGAGCCACCGGATGCGCCGTGGGGAGCCAGATATGGAGGGGGAACACGGCGGCCTTGGCCCCGAACCCGACGAAGATGAGGATACCCGCGATGTAGAGCTTCGAACGATTGAGAATGCTTGCTGTGGCTACGGGAAGAAGGGCCATGTCCAGCGTCCCGGTCTGGATGTAGAGCAGGAAAAGTCCCAGGAGGGTGACGAGTCCTCCGATGATGGTGATGGCCAAATACGTCTGCGCGGCGCTCAAGGCGGCGTGCGTCTCGTCCTGGATGACCATGACCAGGGAGGTCAGCGACATGATCTCGAAGAAGATGAAGGTGGTGTAGAGGTTCGCGGAGAGGAAGACGCCCACGATGGCCCCCAGGGTCCAGAGGACGAAGAGGTGGTAGCGGTTCCGGTTTCGGTAGTGGGCCAGATACTCGCGGGAAAACATCGTGGTCACCAGCCACATGAAGGCGATGACGACGAGATAGACGAACCGGAACCCGTCGAGCTTGAGGGAAAGGCCGAATACGCAGAATCCGTCGATGCGCAGAAAGGAGGCTTGCCCGTCCCCCAGAAAATATCCGAGGTGGCAGACCGCGGCGAGCTCGACCAGGGCTACGACATCGGCGATATAGTCGCGGAGACGTTTGCTGGCGCGCCCGGCGAGGAAGGACATCACCCCTCCCAGCATCGGCCAGACGATCGGAAACAGCAGGATGTAATTGCCACTCATGCGATCACCTCGACAAAAATGGGGCGTATCCCATACCGAATCAGAGCACGCCCGCGGCGATCCGTCCAAAGAAGCGGATCGCCGGCCCCGCGTACAGCCCATATAGAATGGCGGCGGCGGCCAGGAGGAACATCGGAATGGTCATCAGGGCGTTTGGATCCTCAACGCCCTGGTTGGCCGTCTTGAAATCAAACCCCTTGCCGGGCATGGTGGCGATGCCAAGGATGGAGAAAATATAGAGCACCGTCAGCAGTGCCGAGATCATCAGGGCGGTAAGGCCCATATAGCCGTAGGGGGCGGACGTCGCGGCGGTCCCGATCTGCCACTTGCCCACGAAGCCCGCCAGCGGAGGAATGCCGGAAAGGGCCATCCCCGAAACGGCAAGGCAGAAGAGCGTCTTGGGCATCCCCGCGCCGATGCCGCGCATGTCGGACAGGTATTCCCGGTGTGTCTTATACAGGATTGCCCCTGCGCAGAAGAACAGATTGATCTTCATTAGAGCGTGTCCGGCCATGTGGGTCAGGCCGCCGGCGAGCCCCTCCGGGGTCAGGAGCAGAGCCCCCAGCAGGATGTAGGAAAGCTGTGAGACCGTGGACCAGGCGAAGCGCAGCTTCAGGTGCCGGGAGGCCAACGCTCTGGAGGAGCCGTAGACGATCGTGACGCAGGCCAGAATCAGTGCGGTGACCTGAGCCCAGCTCCCGCGCAGGAGCTCCGGGCCGAAGACGAAATACGTCAGGCGGATGATCGCGAATATGCCGCCCTTGACGACGGCCACGGCGTGGAGCAGCGCCGTGACCGGGGTAGGGGCTACGGATGCGGAGGGCAGCCATCCGTGGAACGGAAAGAGCGCGGCCTTGACGCCGAACCCCAGAAATCCCAGAAGATAGACGGTAAGCAACGTATCCCGGGGCACGGACGCTACGGTCGCATCCAGGTTTCCCCCCATGGCAAAGAACGCTCCGGCGCCGTGCCCGATCGTGAAGACCAGTGCGATGAAGGCGCAGGCCGCGCCGCCGACCGAATAGATCAGGTACTTTCTGCCGGCAGCCCTGGCGCGGTCATCCATGGCGTGCATCACCAGGGGCAGCGTGGTCAGGGTCATGAGCTCATAGAAAAAGTAGAGCGTCAACAGGTTCGCGGAGAAGGCGATACCGAGCACCACGCCGTAGGTCAGGATGAACCAGGAGAAGAAGGCTTTTTCACGCCCCTCGTGCTTCATGTACTCGAGGGCGTAGAACGTCGTCGGCACCCAGAGGACCGACACGAGCACGGAAAACAGTATCCCCAGGCCATCGAGACGCAGGGCGAACGCCAGGGTGGAGGAAAGGCGGAGCAGGGGCAGCGCCCCCGCCGGAGCGTACCATGCGATCAGCAGTGTGAGGATCGAGTTTGCCGTTACGATGGCTCCCACGCGGAATGCAAGCTCCGTTCCGGTCCGCGGCTTCGTCGAGGAGAGAACCAGGGCGGCCGCCGACGGGATCAGGATGGGAAGGAGAAGAAACCAGGCTGACATCGAATTTGTCTCCTAACTTGAAGGATGGTTGCCCTTAAAGGACCGTTGCCGCGAACTGCCCGAAATACCGAACCAGGGGACCGGCGAATACGCCCGTCAATAAGGCTGCCAGGCTGAGGAATATCAGGGGGATCTGCATGATGAGGGGGGGCCTGGGAGGCATCGGCGTCTCGTAGTCGTAATCTTTTCCGGGGAAAAAGGCGCTTATGGCGATGGGCAGCAGATAGCCCGCCGTGAGCACCGCGCTGATCAGCAGCACGATCACCCCGGACAGCCCCATCCGGCCGAGCCCTGGATTGAGCGCCCCAACCGCCAGGAACCATTTGCCGACGAACCCACCGGTGGGAGGAACGCCGATCAGGGACATGGAGGCCAGGGTAAAGCAGGTAAGGGTGACGGGAAGTTCCTTGCCCACTCCTCTGAGCTGATCGACATAGTGATAGTTGGAGTCGGGCAGCCTGAAGTAGATGATCACCCCTGCGCTCAGGAACAGACAGCTCTTGGCGAAGGCATGGGCCACGAGCTGAAGCAGGCCTCCCGTCACGCCGTCCGGGGTGAGCAGCATCAGCCCAAGGACGATGTAGGACACCTGGCTTACGGACGAGTAGGCGATGCGCTTTTTCAGATGCTTCTCCATGTAGGCCAGCATCGAACCCATAAAAATGGTGATGAGGGAAAGGGAAAGCACCGTCGTCTGCACCCAGGTTCCGCGCAGGAACCGGGGGCCGGCCAGAAAGTAGATTGTGCGGATGATGGCCACCACCCCCGCCTTGGTGATCAGCCCGGACAGCACCGCACTCGCGGGGGTAGGCGCCACGGGGTGCGCCGCCGGGAGCCAGGCGTGCAGCGGGACCAATCCCGCCTTTGCGCCGAACCCGATGATGGTCAGGAAGGAGGCCGTCAGCATCAGGTTCTCCTTCCCCGCAAGTTTGGCGGCATCCAGGACGCCGCCAGGCGTGAAATCTGTGGAGACTCCGTATCGATAGAAGAAGAAAAATCCGGTCAGGGCCAGGCACGCTCCCGTTATGGAGTAGAAGAGGTACTTCATGGCGGCGCGTATGGCCTCCTGTTTCTGGGAGTGCATCACCAGAGGCAGGGTCGCGAAGGTCAGCAGCTCGTAAAAGAGGTAGAGCGTCAGGAAGTTCGCGGCATAGGCGATGCCGATCAGGATGCCGAGCGTCGTGAGGAAGAAGGCGAAGAAGCGGTCCTCCGGCGGCCGGCGCTTCAGGTACCCGAAGGCGTAGAAGGTCACGATGGGCCAGATCACCGAAACCAGAACGGCGAAGGTTTTGGATAGCTCATCCATGCGGAAGGACAGAGCCAGAGTCTCCGTCGCTCTCCAAAGCGTCAGGGTCCCGTCGCCGGCCCTCGTGATGGAGACGAAAACCAGCAGGGCGTTCATGAGGACGACGAATGTCTCGTAACGATGGCGATGCTCGTCCGTACCCGGACGGAAGAACATGAGCGCCATACCCGAGACGATGGGAAACAGAACCGGAAAGATCATGAGCGGGGACAGATTCATAGAAGGTTCACCTCCCTAAGGTCGGAGCTTCCGAGCCGGAGCCCCGAGAGCGAGACGAAAACGATATATCGGGGAATCTCTCTCCGGGGGCCAGGTCCTACAATAGAGTGCCGGCGATCTATCGGGCCCCGTCGAGACGAACGTCGGTCCGGAAAACGCGTTTTTTCTCTTCCAACCCTGGTTTTTGACTCCGGTTTTCGCCCCCCGGCGGGAATCGGGGCCGGGGATTATCCCAGGACCGCCAGGCCTTGACCGATTATTCGCATTATCGGGTCGTAGAACAGGCCCAGGAGGAAGTTCAACGCCAGAAAGGCCGCCATTGCCCCACCGAAAAACGGGGGAACAGGCTCCCCTGCAGCCGATAGAGAGGGGGCGGCGTCGCCCTGGGACGTCAGGATGACGATCACCGCAGGGATGTAGTAGAGCGCGTTCAGCAGTGTGCTGAGGGCGAGCACCGCCAGCCCCTGAAGGACGGCGGGACTCTCGAACGAGGCCATGGCCAGGTTCAGCTTCGAGGCGAAACCGGCGAACAGCGGAATGCCGATCATCGAACAGGCCCCGGCGATCAGCCCCACGCCGGCCCAGCGGTTCCGGTAGAACGCGCCCCTCAGGGCCTGGATTTCCTTTTTGTGCCCCGAGACCGCGATCAGGCCTCCTGCAGCGGTGAAGAGCATCGGTTTGATCACTGCATGGACGAGGATGTGCAGACAGCCCGCGGCGATTCCGACGGCCGTGTTCAGCCCTATCCCCAGGAAGATGTATCCGACCTGCGCTATGGAGGACCAGGCGATCATGCGCTTCAGGTTCGTCTGGCGCAGCGCGTGCAGCGATCCCATGACCATGCCCGCCATGCCGAAGAACAGCAGGGCGCTGTCCATATGCAGGAACCGAACGGTATCCGTGCCGAATACCCGGAAGAAGACCTTGACGATCAGGAAGATATGTCCCTTGAGCACCAGCCCGGAGAGGATGGCGCTCGACGCGTTCGTCGCGTTGCCGTGCGCGTCGGGAAGCCAGGAGCCGAACGGATAAAGCGCGCTTTTGATGGCCAGGCCCGTCGTCATCAGGATCAGGGAGACGGTCAGAGGAAGAGTATGGCGTCCTGCCGCCGTCATCTCCGCGATGGAGGCGCGCATGTGCTGCATCAGCAGATGTCCCGTCAGGTCGTAGAGCAGACAGATGGAGATGAGGATCAGACCGGAGCCGACCAGGCTCATCACCAGATAGCGCAGCGCGGCCCGGATAGTCTCGCCGCAGTCCTTCACCGCGACGACGGCACAGGCGGCGATGGTGTTGATCTCGATGAACACGTAGGCCGTGAAGATGTCGTTGGTGTAGATGAGCGCCAGCAAAGAGCTCAATATCAGGTTGACCATGACGCAGAAGAGATACCGGCGTTCCGCCGGGATGTCCTCCTCGGTGGAACCGACGTTCCCCAGCAGGGACAGGAACATGGAGGCGCAGAAGAAGAGGGCCAGAAGCGCCTCCAGGGGCCCGGCGCGCAGCTCGTTGCCCCATGGCGCGGGGAAGTGCCCCATCATGAAGGTGAAGCTGTCCCCCGTCCCGGCAACGTTGGCGAGCAGGTACGCGGACAGCACGCCAACCACAGCGGTGACGGCCATCGTCAGCCGCTCGGCGGCACGCGACGTGCGCGGAAGCAGGGGCGCGGCGATCGCTGCAAGCATGGCCAGAAAAATGCTGAAGAACGGAATGTTATAGGCAAACGGACTGATAGTTTCCGTCATGGTTCCCCTTCCTCCCGGGCGCGCCGTGCCCGCATCCGTTCGATTACCTCATCGATGTCCAGGGTTCCGTAGGCCTCGTACAGGCGCAGCGTCAGGGACAGCGCAAAGGCGGTGACGCTCACGGAAACGACGATGCCCGTCAGGACCAGTCCGGCGGGAATGGGGTTGACATAGGACCCGGCAATTGGAATGCCGTCCTGGGCAATCTGGACGATCGGCGCGGCGCGGCCCGCCACGTAGCCCTTGGCGGCAAGAAAAAGGTAGACCGCCGTGTCCATGATGTTCAGGCCGATAATCTTCTTGATCATGTTTCTCTGGAGCAGCAGGTTGGTCAGCCCTATGCCCGAGAGGATCACGGCGACGGCCTCGTAATGGTTGACGAACAGTCCCTCCGTCAGCATCCTAGATCTCCCCTTCGCCAAAGAGCGCGTAGAACCCATAGAGCGTTCCCGCGACGATGATTCCCACGCAGATGTTCAGAGGCAGGATCAGCCCTCCGCTCAGGATGGCCCCCGGCTCGCCCGTGGGGATTCCCGACTCCAGATGGTTGGCCCCGGTAAAGAAGGCGTATCCCTTCGCCAGCGCGTAGACGAGGAGAGAGCCGCAGCTGGAGAGGGTGAACGTCCGAATCGAGAAGACGTGCCGAATCCGCTCGAATCCCCAGGCGTTCGCGTACAGGATCAGCGCGGTGCTCAGGACCGCGCCGCCCGAAAACCCCCCGCCGGGCGAGAGGTGGCCGTTCACGACGATCGCAGCCCCCAGAAGAAGGATGACGGGTATCGCCAGAGCGGAGACTCCGCGCAGGATGGCGTCGTCCCCATACCTTCCATGGCGGCGCTTTCCGCCCGCACTCGCCGCGTTTTTTTGCCCGGAGGCCGAAAGCAGCATGATGACGCTGATGGCGGCCGTGAAGAGCACCGCCGACTCCCCGAAGGTGTCGAAGGCCCGGTAGTCGAGGATCATGCCTGCGACGATGTTCGTGGCGCCGGTCTCCTCGAGGCCGCGCTCCACGTAGCGTTGGGCCACGACGTTGTTGGCGGGGTTGGAGGGGTTGCCGAACCTCGGTAGCTCGGAGACGGTGAGCAGGAGCAGCCCGACGAGAACGATGCAGGTAAGGACGCTCATGCCCGAGTAGAAACGCGAGAACAGTTGCGGACCGCGGCATTCCATCCACTCGTCGTAGCGCTCCCGGATGCTCCTCTCACAGTGCTTGAGGGTGCGTGCGGGGGCCGTCTCGGAGAATGGGAGCCTGGGAGGGGGCTCGGGAATCATGACCTCGTCTTTCGGGCGCGGTCCGTTTCCCTCAACCCAGTCGAGAAAATGTCTCCAGAATGCTTTCAGGGTATCATTCATCGGAGTGTTCCTCCTCCATCGAAGCGCTTTCCTCGGGCGGACGTTTTTTGCCCAGAATACCCAGACGCTCCAGGGTCAGGAAGAACAGCACGCTCGTGACCCCGGCCCCGACCGCGGCCTCGGTGACCGCGAGGTCCGGAGCCTGCAGAAGGACCCACAGCACCGCCATGACCAGGCTGTAGGCCATGAAGATGATGACGGTGTTCAGCAGGTTGCGCGAGACCGAAACGGCCACGGAGCAGACGACCAGAAAGATCAGCAACAGCCATTCGAGCAGCTCCGCCATGCCCTTCATGTTCATGACTATGTTCATGATTCGGTCCCTCGCTTTCCGGGGTTTGGGCGTGGGGAGGAGCCCACGCAGGGGGCCGTTGGACGGCCGGGGCCGCCGATATCGTCGAGGTCCTCAATATCCAGGATGTCGCAGGTCTCGGCGATATGTGCGTTCGTGGCCACCTCGGCCCGGGCTACGAGATGGCTTGCCACGGGGTTTGCCAGCCACAGGAAGGCGACGACGAGCCCCAGTTTGAGCGAGAACGTGTTCAGCCCACTGAGGACGACCAGGCCGGACAGCACCAGCACGGCCCCCAGGGTGTCGCACTTGGCGGCCACATGGATGCGGTTCAGTACCGTATCGAATCGGAAGATGCCGAGCGTCGCGACGCCCAGAACGAACAGGCCGCTCAGGATCAGGACGGCGGCGATGGCGAGGCGTATCATGAGGATGCCCTCCCGTTTTCAGGCTTTTCCGTTTGGTCCTGCCGGCCGAGGACCGCCCGGGCCAGGACCACGACGGACAGAAAACTGATGATGGCGTAGATGAGACAGATGTCCACGAGATATTGTTCCCCGATGTGAAACGACAGCATGGAGATCAAAACGATGACCTTGGTGCTCACGATGTTGACGGCGATGACGCGGTCGGTGAATCGGGGCCCCAGCACGGCCCGCAACAGGCAGAAAAAGACGGTGACGGACAGAAAAACCGCACCTCCAAGCAGGAGCGCACCTTGAAGCGCTGCAGCGTCAGGCATCGGAAACGGCCTCCTTTATCTTTTCCCTCTTCGTCCCGGCCGTTTCCTCCATGCGGCGCAGATGCCGGACGAAGACGGACTCGTCCACCCCCCGGGCCATATCGCGGTCCAGGGCGTGAATCAGGAGGTCGTTTCCCTCGAGGGAGACGGTGAGGGTGCCGGGGGTCAGGGTGATGGAGTTGGCCAGCGCCACTCGGGCGGCCTCGGACCTGAGGTCGGTGCGAAAACGGACCAGACAGGGCTCCACCTCGATGACGGGGGAGAGGACCAGCCGGATGACCTGCAGGTTGGCCTTGACGATCTCGATGAAAAGGAGGGCGAGATAGAACAATACCCTGGGCAAAAGACGCAGCATCGAGGCGGGGGACACGGGGCGGACGGACAGGAACCTCTGTGAGAACAGATGAAGCGCCGCGGAGACGAGAATACCCAGAGTTACGGTCTCCGTCGTAACCCTTCCGTTCACCGTCAGCCAGAGAATGAAATACACTAAAGCCATAGCTAAACCTCTCCTCTTGGGACCGATTGGAAACCTGTGCGCCGGGTTCGTCCTCCGAACGTTCGTTTTACCCCATCATTTCGCTCCATCGACACCCCATCGAAAAGCACACCTCAATACATACCACAAAAAAGCCGATTTTCCTATGGCAATCGAGGCGGGAGGTCACGAAAGGCGGATTTGTGGTAACGAATGACACCGGACTGAGGGTGCGTCAGGCGGATTCTCCCAGGCGCAGCAGGATGGAAATGGAAAACCTGTTCTCGTCGTGTTGGATATCCATGGTCCCGTGATGGCGTTCGACCACGTCTCTGACGTTGAAGAGCCCCAGGCCGCTGACCCTGCGGTTCTTTTTGAGGGATTCGTACCGTCCTCCGTTCTGTCGTAGTACTCCGTTATAGGTGTTGCTGATGGAGAGGAGCAGGTTGGTCCCCTTGATCCCGCTGCGGACCGAGATCGTGCGTAACGCATCTGCGTCTTCAATCCGCTTGCAGGCCTCGATCGCATTGTCCAGAAGATTGCCCAGGAGGATGCAGAGATCCAGGGTGTCCATGGGAAGGGAGGCGGGCAGGTCGACATGGGCGCTCAGGATGATTCCGTTCGCACGGCTCTCGGCGTACTTGGCGTTGAGGAGGATGTCCGCCACGCTGTTCCTGCAGAACCTGTGATGCCGGGCGGAGACGATCCGGGTATGGAGTTTTTCTGCGTACTCGAGGGCGGCCCCGCTCTCCCCCTTCTCGATCATGGACATGATGTACAGCATATGGTTCTGGATGTCGTGCCGGATGGCCTGAATCTCTCTTTGGTGCGTCTCCATCTGCTCGTAGTAGCGGGACTGCATTTCGAGCTGCTGATGGAGCATCTCGGTTCGGTAGTAATGCGTGTTGATTTGCTGCGCCTTCTCGATGAAGAAAAAGAGAAAGAGCGTGGTGCAGAGCAACAGCAAAGCGGCCTCGACGTAAATGTGGAGGTTGTCGACGGCCGCTCCGTGGTTCCAGAAGAGCCAGAGCACCAGAAGGCTGTTCGCGACCGTGACGATGCAGAGGATAGAGTTGCTCAGCCAGTTGATCCGGCGGTTTTTGACGGACCGCAGCTGGGTGATCACGAAGGATGCGGCCGCTACGAAACAGCAGGACAGAATCTGGTCGAAGTGCCCCATGACCAGTCGAAACGGGATGTCCGGCAGGTAACGCCGCGAGAGGGCCGAGGTGAGCGCTACCGCCAGTACCTTGCAGACGTAGTTGAGGAGCACGAAGGCGAAGGCTGCGGCCCCCCGGACCTGGTTGCTCCCATGATAGAAATGAAAAACGGTGAGCAGGGCAAACGCCATGTACAGGGGGGCCATAGAGAACAGCGGACTTTGGAGAACGTAGGACACGAACTGGAACACGTAGTAGACGACCAGCCCTCCGGCATAGATCACGTCGTGACGTTCGTTGCGGCGCAGAAGCGCCTTGAAGAACATATGGAAGACGTACGTCTCCGCTGCGGAGAGCACTACATAGGCGACCAGATCCTGCAAGCTCATCTCCCTGGCCCGGTGTCAGAGGTTGGCCAGTCCGTGATGCAGCACTGCCGCCTGCGCGGTCTTTCCGTACTGTCGCCCCAAAGGGATCGACTGTCCGGAGTCCAGACGGACGGTCTCCTTGTAAATGCATTCGACGTGGCCCAGGTTGGCCACATAGCTTTTGTGGACGCGTATAAATCCGTGCTTCTCCAGCTTTTCCGCGATTTCTCCGATGCGCCCGGTAAAACTGTGTTGTCCCTTCGACGTGTGCAGCACCACCGTCCGCTTGAAGGACTCGAGGTAGAGGATGGAGTCGTGGGGTACCTTCATGAGGCCGGAACTGCATGTGAACGAGATATAGCGGGACGGGGTTTCCCTGGGCTGGAGCAGGTGTCTGACGTTGTGAAGGAAAAACTGTTTGTCCACGGGTTTGAGCAGGTAACGAGAGGCCTGAACCGTGTATCCCTCCAGGGCGTACTCGGCCGTTCCCGTGACGAAGAGCAGGGGCACGTCGGAATCCAGTTTTCGGATCTCGCGCGCCGTATCCAGGCCATTGATTTTTTCCATGCACATATCCAGGATGACGAGGTGAAATCGCTCGCCGCCCCTATAGGCCTGAAGAAGTTTGTGTCCGCAGGAAAAAGGCACGATCCCCACATTGCTTCCGTCTCGCAGTTCCCTCAAATAGCTCCCGAGCAGTTCCAGATCACAAGCGTTGTCGTCACAAAGCGCAACGTAGTTCACCGAAGTCCCCCCCCTCGATGTCTCTGGCTTGCAGCAGTGCAGCGGAAGTGTTTCCCCTCAAAAATCAGTATATCATTCCTTCGGCGGGGGGTGAGAGGGGCGACGGGCCGGGAGCCCGTAGGTTGGGGACAGTGAAACCGTTGTTTATGACAAATCGTTGGACTTCTTGCGGTGACGTATTTAAATTTATTGTGTTGCAGTCAATCCTGTTGAGGGGAGCGTTGAGAATGTCGCAGACGGAACACGGGTCGGGGATGAAGAAAACCCTGACCAACTGGAACTTCTTCACCATCGGATTCGGGGCCATCATCGGGACGGGATGGGTGCTCCTGGTGGGGGACTGGATGGTCATTGGCGGCGGTCCGGTTGCTGCCATGATCGCCTTCGCCATTGGAGCGGTGTTCCTGTTGCCGATCGGCGCGGTCTTCGGGGAGCTGACGGCGGCCATTCCGATCTCGGGGGGCATCGTCGAGTATGTGGACCGCACCTTCGGGCCCACGATGTCCTACATCACCGGCTGGTTTCTCGCCCTGGGCAACGGGATTCTGTGTCCATGGGAGGCCATCGCCATCTCCACCCTGGTCTCGGACATGTTCGGGGACTTCTTCCCCATCCTGAGGTCCGTCAAGCTCTACACGATCCTCGGGGCGGACGTCTACCTCTTCCCGACGCTCATCGCCCTGCTGTTTGCCGCTTATGTGGTGGCGATGAACCTCAGGGGGGCGTCCTCGGCCGCCCGGCTCCAGGCGTTTTTGGCCAAAGCCCTGCTCTGCGGCATGCTGCTCGCGATGGGCATATCCCTCGTCAAGGGCGGGCCGTCGAACATCCTGCCGATCTTCTCCCAGGTCCAGGGCGCGATGACCCGGACGCGCGTGGCGGACCTCTGGTCGGGGGTCCTGGCCGTCCTCGTCATGACCCCGTTCTTCTACGCCGGGTTCGACACCGTTCCCCAACAGGCCGAGGAGGCCGCCGAGGGGCTGGACTGGAACAAGTTCGGTAAGGTCATCAGCATGGCTCTGCTCGCGTCCGGGGTATTCTACATGGTCTGCATCTACTCGTTCGGTACGATCGTCCCCTGGACCGAGTTCGTGAAGAGCCCCGTTCCGGCGCTCTCATGCCTGCGCAACATCAACCTGTGGCTCTACGTCGCCATGCTCTGCATCGGCACCTTGGGCCCCATGGGGCCGATGAACTCCTTCTTCGGCGCCACGACGCGCATCATGCTGGCCATGGGGCGCAAGGGGCAGCTTCCGGCCTCCTTCGCGAAACTGGATGCGAAGTCGGGGACGCCCAGGACGGCCTGCGTGCTGATGGCGGCCTTCACGCTCATTGGGCCGTTCTTCGGCAAGAAGCTGCTGGTCCCGCTGACGAACGTCTCCGCGCTCTCCTTCATCTTCGCCTGCATGATGGTCAGCCTGGCCTGCCTCAGGATGCGCTTCAGCGAGCCCGACCTCCCCAGGCCCTACAAGGTGCCGGGCGGCAGGCTTGGGATCTTGGGGGCCTGCGTTGCCGGCGGTATCATCGTCCTTCTGATGGTGGTCCCGTACAGCCCCGCGGCGCTCAATGCCGTGGAGTGGGGAATCGTTGCCGGCTGGGTCGTCCTGGGGCTGCTGCTCAGGCTTCTGTCCGGCCGCAGAGCGGTCGCGGACTGAGTTCGTCCGTTTCGATTCTGTTCGTTTCGTTGTGTTCCATGCCGCCTGATCGACGTCGGGCCTTGGGCCTTGTCGAAAGGGCGCTGAGCCCCGGTTTTGGGGCTGTGTAAGGCTTGTGTTGGTGCTTGTGTTTCAAATACTTTTGAGGTTGGGAGGGGATTGTTGTGGCAAAGACGGCGTTTGTAGGGGCGTTGCTGATCAACGGTACGGGAGCCGAGCCTGTAAAGGATTCCCTGGTGCTGGTGAATGATCGCAAGATCGAGTACGCGGGGCCCCGGAAGGAATTCGGGGGGGACTATAAGAAGGTCGATGTATCCGGAAAGACGATCATCCCGGGACTGGTGGACAGCCATCTGCACTTCTCCGGGAACCTCACCGACGACGACAGCGATTGGGTGCTGGAGAACGTAGTCCAGAAGTCGGTTGTGGCGGTGCAGCAGGCGCACGAGTGCCTCGAGCGCGGCCTCACCACGGTGGGCGAGATATCCCGGTCGGGGCTGCAGATTCGGGACATGATCGAGGCGGGCGTCATGACGGGGCCCCGCGTGGTCGGTACCGGCCTGGGATTCTGCCGCACCTGCGGCCACGGCGACAGCCACAAGCTGCCGGCCTATTACAACAACGAGTCTCATCCCTGGGCCGAGCGGGTGGATGGTCCCTGGGACCTGCGCAAGGCCGTCCGCAGGCGTCTGCGCGACAATCCGGACGCGATCAAAATCTGGTCCACGGGCGGCGGCATCTGGCGCTGGGACCAGAAGCTGGATCAGCACTACACGCTTGAGGAGATTCAGGCTGTCGTGGACGAGTGCGCCATGGTGCACATCCCCGTGTGGTCTCACGCCGAGGGTTACGGCGGCGCACTGGACTCCGCCAAGGCGGGAGTGCATCTGATCATCCACGGCCAGACGCTGAACGACGAATGCCTGGATATCATGGCGAAGAAGGGCATCTACTTCTGCCCCACGATCCAGTTCCTGAACGAGTGGTTCAAGACCTACGCTCCGCCCTACATCCCCGAGGTCCACGACAAGTACGAGGGCGCCACGGTGGCGGAGAAGGAGCTCAACCGCGTCTATGCGAACCTCCGCAAGGCCAAGGAAAAGGGCATCGGACTCACGATCGGATCGGACTCGTTCTGCTCCAGCCTCACCCCTTACGGCATCACGGCGCTGGGCGAAATGTACTCCTTCGTCGAGAAGGCGGGAATCTCCGAGATGGACACCCTGATGGCCGCCACCAAGATCGGGGCCGAGATGCTGATGGTCGGGGACGTCACCGGGACGGTGGAGGCCGGCAAGTTCGCCGACCTGCTGGTGCTCTCCGGTAACCCGTTGGAGAACATCCGCAACGTGGCTGTGGAGAAGATGGAGATCATCATGAAGGAAGGAATGTTCGTCAAGGGCGGAAAAGACTAGGGAGGCTTTATGGACTGAATCGGCATTCCCTTGTTTTTCCGGCTCGTTCTCCTCAGTATGAGCCATCTTACTTCCGTTTCGGGAGCCCATACCGCGAGGTTCGCGGCAAATCGATCGACGCCCACCGGCCGGTGGGCGTCGATTTTGTCGATTTTATGGAATGAGAGGAGAGGAGATAAGGAGGGATACGCACGGTGGGATGGGCGCGATGCGCACGCACGGAGTAAGCGCAAAGGAAAAGCGGCGGAAGGACAGTGGGGAGGCCGTGAATGTTGCTTCCGACGATTGCGGAGTTTCCGCGTCGGGAGGTCGGGCCCTCGGCGCTTCCCCTACCGCAGAATCCGCGAGGGATCGGCGAAGCAGTCCAGGCAATAGGGCTGCCCCTCCAGCAGGCGTACCATCGGCTCGGCCGTCCGCTCGCCGCAGCGCGTGCAGACGAGGGAGGGGCTCACGCGGGCCTCGTCCGGGGCGGGGACGGCCACGCGCGTCGCACGGTACAGCTCCTCCGCCGGGCCTCTCAGGTAATGGGTCATCCTCTCCTCCCGCGTCCGCTCGTCGGACCGGGGCGCACACCAATAGAGGCGAAGTCCCTCCGGGGCCCCGCGGCGGTAGAACGTGAAGGCCTGTTTGCCCCGGGGCTTCAGCAGCAGGTTCCCCTTGCCCATGGTGCAGCCCCAGACGGCCTGGATTGCGTCGAGCCCGCAGGCGTCCGTCTCGGCGATGCACACGCCCTCCTCGTCCCCGCACCGTTCGTCGACGCCCAGCAGCGCGGCGGCGTCCACAGCCATCCGGCAGCCCATGGCCAGCCCCGGACAGGCATGTCCGTGGAAGGCCACCGAGGCGTTCCAATAAAAATCGATGTCGTGTCCCATCCCGTCTCATCCGCCCTTTCGAAAGAGTTTCCTCCATCATAACACGAAGCGGCGATGCCCCATGCCTCTTGTCCCTATTGTATATATGCTATACAATTTGGAGCATGAAGATTATCAACGAGGCCAACGAGAACAGGATCAGCTATCGCCTGCTGAACGTCATGTTGAAGCTGGAGGAGGCTCAGGAGCGGCTGCACCGTTACGGGACCGACACGCCCCTTTTTGCAGCGGAGATCCACATGATCAAATGCGTGAAGGAGAACCCGAACCGGCACATGACGGCCCTGGCGGAGGTGCTGGGGGTGACGCGGGGGGCCGTGTCCCAGATCGCGATGAAGCTGGAGGGGAAGGGGATGCTCGTCAAGGAGAGGGACGAGGACAGCAGTCTCCGCCGCATCCTGAGGGTGACGCCCGAGGGCGAGCGTGCCTACCTGTTCCACGAGCGTCTCCACGCGGAGTTCGACCGCTTGGTGGAGGGCCTTCTGGCGGACGCGTCCGAGAGGGACAGGGACTTTCTGCGGGATTTTCTGGGTGCTCTGGACGCTGCCCTGGAGGGGCGGAATGAGGAGGGGCAGAGGGAGGAGCCTCTTCGAGGCAGCGCCCCCTGAGGGGCCCTTCAAGAAAATTGGGAAGGACGCGGTTCGTGGTTCGCTTTTTGTCGCAGGGGACTTGTACCTCCTGGGCGGTTCAAGGAGGTACAAGAGGTTCAATAAGGAGGAGGTCGGCACGATGACGAAGGGTGCACGGGATTTTCGCGGTAAGGGCAGGGCCTTCAGGGGCATATTTGGAGGGGAGAGCTATCGGCGGCTCGCCGCGCTGTTCGGATTTCAGGAGCGGTTTTATCGTCGGGCCGTGGGGGACCTGCAGCTTGGCC
Organism: uncultured Fretibacterium sp.; assembly: GCF_963544685.1. NCBI lineage: Bacteria > Thermotogati > Synergistota > Synergistia > Synergistales > Aminobacteriaceae > Fretibacterium > uncultured Fretibacterium sp. The sequence continues at coordinate 22,816 of NZ_CAUUGJ010000001.1, forward strand.
CGGGAGGCCGGGCGCTCGATCTGGGGTGTGGTCCCGGTGGCCTGAGCTATGCCCTGGCCGAGAAGAGCCCCGCCGACGCGTCGATCGTGGGGGCCGACATCTCGGACGACCAGCTGGAGTGCGCGCGCCGGGGGGCCGGGGCCTTCGCCTGCGGGCTGGAGTTTCTGAGGGCGTCCATGGACGAGCTTCCCTTTCCCGACGGACACTTCGACCTGGTCATGACCTCTATGGCGCTGCACGAGACGCCCCCCGCGGTTCGGCGTGCCGCCATCACGGAGACGGCGCGCCTGCTGAGGCCGGGCGGGACCTTTTTGTTGGTGGACTGGAGCCGGCCGCGGTTCGGCCTTTGGGGGATCATCTGGTATCCCTTCTGCCGCTGGGGCGAGGGGAACCGGGACAACTGGAACAACGTCTACCCCGAGCTTTGCCGCGAGCGGGGCCTGAAACTGAAGGAGGACGACTACATCAACTCCATATCCCGGCGCCAGGTGTTCGTGAAGGAAGGGTGAGTGGGACGTCTCCGCATAAAAGCGAGTGCAGGGGCGCCGGGAGGTGTGCTATAATCTGAAACGTAAATTGGTGAGAATTCATCAGATTTTGCATAACGCCTCGTCCGTTGGGGGAAGCAGGGTGCAAGTCCCGCGCGGTCCCGCCGCCGTAAAGCCGGAATGCCCGGCGGACGAGAGAGGTATCCTGTCCACGAGCGATGGAGACGGAACAAATGGCGGTATGTCCCCTCGTCCTGTTCCTTCGCGGCGAGGGGTTTTTCGTATCTGCATATCTGCGTGTTTTTGTTGGCTTCGCGCTTTTTACTGAAGGGTGGTGCACCGTGGGTGCGCCGGGTGTCGGTATTGGGACGAGATCATCGAGGAGGATGGGTATCATGAAGTACGGACGTATCGTATCGGCGGCGCTTCTGGCAATGGGGCTCTCGACGGCGGCTTTTGCGCACGAGCTGGTGATGAAGCCTCAGAAAATGGATGTGGAGAAGGGCGGGACGCTTACGGTCGAGATCCATTCGGGGCACAAGTTCATCGTCCCGGAGGAGGTGGAGGACGCCGAGCGCATCAAGGCGGGCGTCTTCAAGGACGGCAAGCTGCAGGAGGCCGAGCTGAAGCCGAACGAAAAAAATCTCTGCATCGACTTTTCGGTGCCGGCGGCGGACGACGGCTCCATGGTTATCCTCGCCAACAAGGATGGCGGCGTCTGGTGCACGACGAACGAGGGCGGCAAGTCCGGGACCCGCAAGGAACTGGAGGCTCAGGGCCTGAAGGTCGTGAAGGCCACCAAGAACGACAAGTTCGTCAAGGCCATCGTCAACGCCTCGAAAGACGACAAGAACTTCGCCGTGGAGACGGGGCAGCCCCTGGAGATCATCCCGGTGACCAACCCCGCGGATGCGAAGGTGGGCGAGTTCTTCGACGTCAAGATCCTGGTGGATGGAAAGCCCTATTCCGGTCCCGTGTGGGCGACGTACGACGGCTTTGCGCCGTACGAGAACACCTACGCCTACGCCTCCGATGCGGTCCAGGGCGTCGCTCATATCAAGATCACGGCGCCGGGGCTCTGGGGCGTGCGCGCCATGAAGAAGGATCTGCCGGGCAAGGAGGGCGAGTACGATTCCGTCACGCGCAAGGCCTTTTTGATCTTTGAAGTGAAGTAATGAAGTGGAGTGAGACGAAAGTGAGTGGGATGCCGGGTCGTCTCAGAATGGCTATGCTTGGGCTGGCGGTTGCCGTCGGCCTGGGCCTTTTTTCGGGAATGGCGTCGGCCCACGGCGTGGGCTACCAGGAGTCCGACCTGCGGCCGGTCGCGCTGGATTTCTTCTACTCCACGGGGGAGCTGATGAGCTACCTCAAGGCCGAGGTCTTTTCCCCGTCCGACGAGAAGATCGCCTATCAGTCCGGTCGGACCGATGCGGGCGGGCGTTTTGCCTTCGTCCCCGACAAGCCGGGGAAGTGGCGGGTCGTCGTCAACGACGACGACGGGCACAGGGCCGAGGCGGAGATCGACGTGACTCAGGAGTTCATGTCGGGGGGGGCGGCGGGCGGAATCGTCCAGGAGAAGAAGGCGGCTCCCGAGGGCCTGGATCTTTACCTCCGGGCCGGGCTGGGTGTCAGCCTGCTCTTCAATATCGCGGCGTTCGTCCTCCTGTTCCGCCGCAGAAGGACGGTGTAGGGTCCATGCACATCAGCGAGGGTATGCTCTCCTCTCAGATGCTGACCGCGGGATGGGCCATCGCCGGGGTCGGAACGGCGATTGGGCTGAAGAAGCTCGACGCCGACAAGATCGTGCGCGTCGCGTTCTTCTCGTCGGCGTTCTTCCTGGCCTCCCTGATCAACGTTCCGATCCCTCCGAGCTCGACCCACCTCTCCCTCATCGCCCCGATGGGGCTGGTCCTGGGATGGTCGGCCTTTCCTGCCGTGATGGTCGCCCTGGTCCTCCAGGCCCTGTTGTTCCAGTTCGGAGGGCTTGTCGTCCTGGGGGTGAACACGGTGGATGTCGCGGTCCCCGCGCTCGCCGCCTATCTGCTGTTCGCCGCCCCGATCCGCAGAAGCAGCGGTAGGGCGGCATTCGTGCTCGCCTTCCTGGCCGGCTTCCTGGCCGTCATGCTCTGTGCCCTGGGGGTGGAGATATTTCTGCGCGGGACGGACACCAACCTGTCGGTCATCGCCAACACCGTCTTCCTCGCCCATATCCCCTTCGCCCTGATCGAGGGGGCCATCACGGCCTTCATGGTCGCCTATATGAAGCGCGCCGCCCCGGACCTTTTGATGGGCGTGGAGCGATAGCGGGGGAATGCAGCTCGATACGAGCGCCCTTCGGGCCGAGGCCACGCCGACGGGGCTGGACCGCTTCGACCCGCGGGGACGTGTGCTCTGCGCCCTTGTTCTGGCCTTTGTCCTGGCCTCCGTGCGGTCGTTTCCGGCCCTGCTCTGCGGCGTGCCGGTCGTACTGGTCCTGTTCTTCCTGGGCGAGCCCGGCCCTCTGGCGAGGGAACTGCTGCACCTGAACGCCGTGGGGGCGTTCATCGCCCTGCTCCTGATGCTGACCTATCCCGGCGAGCGCTTCTGGGGGCCCTTCTCCGCTGCGGGGCTGAGGTTTGCCGGCCTCATTCTGCTCAAACTGAACCTGATCTCGGTCCTGCTGAGCCGGATGGTTCTCTCGCTGGGCGTGGGGAGGGTGGACGGCGTTCTGGCCCGCCTGAGGGTCCCCGAGAAACTGCGGATCCTGCTGCTGCTCTCCACGCGCTGCATCTTCATCCTGGCGGAGCGGGCGGGGACGATGGTGCGGGCTGTGCAGCTTCGGGGGCCCGACTTAAAGGGGATCCCGATGTGCAGGACCTTCGCCTGCATGCTCGGGACGACGCTGGTGCACGGCTCGGAGCGCTCGGAGCGGATGATGCTCGCGATCCGGTGCCGCGGGGGAATGGCGGGGTTCTGCCAGGGCCGGCCTCTGTGCTGGCAGGGGCGGGACGTCCTGTTCTGCCTGCTGTTTGCTCTGAACGTCGCGGTCATCCTGTCGTTTTCCCTCGTCTGGAGGCCCTGAGGATGAGTCGGGAGATGAATCGGGATTCAACGGGCGCGGACGCGGTCCGCAGCGCGTCGTCCCCGGCGGCGCCGGAGACGGTCGCTTCCGCCGGAGCGCCTCTCGAGGTCTGCGGCCTTTGCTACGCCTACCCCGACGGACATCGTGCCCTGAACGGCGTCTCCTTCACGCTGGGAAGGGGGGAGAAGCTCGCGCTGGTGGGGCCCAACGGCTCGGGCAAGTCCACCCTCATGCTCCATCTGGCGGGCTGCATCGCCGCGCAGACGGGGACGGTGTCGCTGGAGGGCGTTCCCGTCGGGAAGGACCTGAAGCGTCTGCGCGAGGCCGTCGGTCTGATCTTTCAGGACCCCGACGACCAGCTTTTCATGCCGCAGGTCGTAGAGGACGTGGCCTTCGGGCCGGTTGCGCACGGGGTACCCGCCGAGGAGGCCCATGCGAGGGCCCGGGAGGTGTTGGAGTCCCTGAACGTCGGACATCTGGCCGAGCGGCCGCCTCACCGCCTCTCGGGCGGGGAGAAGCGCATGGCGGCTCTGGCGGGAATCCTGGTCATGCGGCCGGAGATCGTGGTGCTGGACGAACCCTCCGCGGCCCTGGACCCGAGGGCCCGCCGCCGGGTGATCGAGGTGCTTCGGGAGCTGGATAAGCCCCTCATCCTGGCGACCCACGACCTCGACATGGCCCTGGACGTGTGCGGCCGGGCCGTCGTGCTGTTCGACGGGCGCGTCGCCGCGGATGGGGACCTCGAGACGATACTCGGGGACGAGGCGCTGCTTCGGCAAAACGGACTCGAGCTGCCCCTGCGCTGTTCCCGCTGAGCCCCCGCAACGTCGGGGAGATGAGTGGATAACCCTACGAAGCGCCCGCCCCTTCATTCGAGGGGCGGGCGCTCTTGTTTTTTGGCTTATCCTTCCTGCTCCTTGCCGCGCCAGAACACCCGCAAGGGCGATCCCGTGAAGTTCTCCAGGGCGCGGAGCTCCTTTTTGACGTGGTTTTCGAAGGCCGTGTCCACGATGCCGGGGTCGTTGACGAAGAAGACGAAGGTGGGCGGCTCCACCCCGGACTGGAGGCAGTAGTAGATCCTGAGCGCCTTGCCCCTTCTGCCGGAGGGGAGGCGGTCGAAGGCCAGAACGTCGCGCATCAGTCGGTTCAGGGCGTTGGTCGGGATGCGCCGCCGGCGGTTCTCGAACACGTTGACGGCGGCCTGGGCGATCTTGCCGACGCCCCGCCCGTTCAGGGCGGAGGTGAAGAGGATCGGCGCCCAGGTCAGGAAGGGCAGGTCCTCGCGTATCCGTTTCGTCATCGTATCCCCGGGACGATCCCGGGAGGAGACGAGGTCCCATTTGTTCAGGATCAGGATCAGCCCCTTGCCCTTCTCCACCGCGTGCGCGGCGGCCTTCTTGTCCATATCCGTGCAGGGGTCGGAGGCGTCCATCAGCAGCAGCGCGACGTCGGAACGGTCCACGGCAGCCAGGGTCCGCACGAAGGAGTAATATTCGAGGGCGCTGTCCATGCGGCCCCTCCGGCGCAGGCCCGCGGTGTCGATCAGCCGGAACCTCCGGCCATCCATGACGACGGAGGTATCGACGGGGTCGCGCGTCGTCCCCGCCAGAGGGCTCACCAGCGAACGCTCGGCCCCCGCCAAGCGGTTCAGCAGGCTGGACTTGCCCACGTTGGGCTTCCCCACGATGGAGAGGCGGATCTCGTCCTCGTCCCGGGGCCCTTCCGCCTCCTCCGGCAGCAGGCCGGCAAGCAGGTCCAGCAGGTCCTCCAGGTTGCGCTTGTGGAGGGCGCTGACCCCCACCACGTGCTCGAACCCCAGGGAGAAGGCGTCCATGACGTGCACCTCGTGCTTGAGGTCGTCCATCTTGTTGACGGCGACCACGACGGGCTTTCGGCTGCGGCGCAGCAGGTGCGCCACGCTCTCGTCGGCCGCGGTGATCCCCACGTGTCCGTCGACGACCATCAGGAGAATGTCGCACTCCGATATGGCCTCGTTGACATGGGCCTCGATCCCCGCGCTGAAGGCGCTTTCCTCGCCGAGGATGCCCCCCGTGTCCACGACGTAAAAGGATTTGCCGCGCCACTCCGCCGAACCGTAGATGCGGTCCCGGGTGACGCCGGGCGTGTCGTCGACGATGGCCTCCCGGCGTCCGATCAGGCGGTTGAACAGGGAGGACTTGCCGACGTTGGGACGGCCTATTATGGCGATGAGGGCCATGTCACGAGTCCTGCATGTAGTCGCTCAAGTCCTTGCTCTTGAGGCCGGAGCCCAGGGCGAGGGCGAGGCGGATGCGGGCCTGGAGGGGCGAGAGGCCGCCGCCGCTGAGCAGCCCCATCTCCAGGAGGTGCGCGGCGCTGCCCTCGAAGTCGGTATAGGCCTGAATGCAGCCGGCGGGACAGCGGGAGGTCAGGACCACGGGGATGTCGGTGCGGAGGATTTTTCGGAGGAGCGGGACCCAGGATGGGGGAACCTCCCCGTTGCCGAACCCGGCGACGACAAGCCCCTCCACCTCCTCGATGCGCTTGTCCAGCAGGGCGTTCAGGATGACGTCCCCTCCGCCCAGCGAGGCGTCGACGATCTCGATGACGCGCGCGGGTACGGTTTCGACGTCCAGGACCTTGCCGCGTCTGGGGGACCTCAGGGGGATCAGGTCCCCCGAGGGCTCCGAAAAGATGCTCAGCGGGCCGCTGGGGAAGGAGAGGAAGCCGGAGCGGCTGGAGTTGGAGAAGTGGATGAAATCGGCGGCCGTGTAGAGCGCGTCCTGGACGCAGACGATGGCCCCCTGTCCCCAACAGGTCTCGGAGAGGGCCGCCTGAACGGATTGGGCGAGGTGCAGGGCGGTCTCGCTGCCGGGCACCCCCGCGTTGAAGATGGATGCCGTGAAGACGAGGGGCTGCGGAAAGCTCCAGACGAGGTCCGCGAAGTAGGCCAGCTCCGTCAGGGCCTGCGTGCCGCAGGTTACGACGACGCCCTTCGCCCCCTCCTTGACCTGGGAGGCGGCCAGCTGGACGAGATCGCTGCACATCCGCAGCGTATAGTGCGAGAGCGGCTGAAAGCTCCACTCCTGCGGCGCAATCTCCTCGTGAAGCTCCTCCGGGAGAAACGTCTTCAGTTCCTCCCACTTCAGCGGAATTCTTTCCCTGGCGCTTTCCTTCCTGCGATGGGCGATCTGCCCCCCGGCCAGGATGAGCGCTATCTTGTCTCGGTTTTGCATGATGCCTGTCTTTCCTCTCTGCCGGGCGGATGGCCCGGTTTCGTGCGGGGGTGGAGCGGGGTCAGTACCCCAGGCTTTCCCCCACCATGATGACGTGTGTCCTTCTCCCCATGGTCGGGCGCTCCAGAATCAGGAGCGCCCGGCAGACGCGGGACGGAGAATCGCAGTCGACGCAATGGCCCGTCCGGATGCAGGGTGTGTTCCCGTTCAGCCGAAGGACGTTGGGAGGCGTCGCGGTCCGGGCGCGGTTTATGGCCTCCTCCAGCGAGCCCGCAACCTTGTTGACCCCGATGACGAAGATCAGGACATTGCGCCCCCAGGCCATGGCGCTGACCCGGTTCCCGTTGCCGTCGATATTCACGATCATCCCGTCCCGGGTGACCGCGTTGGCGCTGGTGAGGAAGTAGTCCGCGCAGTACTCGTCCATCAGTGTCTGCATCCGCTCCTCCGGGGTGAGTCTCGGGTTCCAGTGGTGGCGGATCGTGCAGCCCCGCTCGGCGAGCTTTTCCATGGCCCCGATCTCCCGGATGGTCACCGTGCCCGGGACGCCGACGACGGCGCCCTCCGGAATCAGCTTCAGCACCTCCGCCAGGGCGTCCTCCTTCGTAGGAGCAAAAACGGCCTCGTAGCCCTTCTTGCTCAATGCCCTGGTCACCGTACTCGCCAAGGCCTCGTGAGCTTCAATTCTGGCGGCCTCGAACGGATTTGACGCCAGCCTTGTCATTTGCCGTCCCCCCTCGGTGTCGTTTGGGCCCAGCCCCCCTCGGACCGGTATGCGCCCTTGTCTCGATCGGTGTTTTACTGTTTTTCGACGGATTTCTTCCTGCGCCTCGCCGGGGAGGCCGATGCAGGCTTCTCCTTTTTTTTCGGCTTCTGGTTCAACTCGTCGATCTTCGCTCCGATGGTCACGCTGTCGGGGAGAAGCTTTTGAGCGTCCTGCAGAAGCTTCAGGGCCTCGGCATCGTTCCCCTTGCCCTGATGAACGCCCACGAGCCCCAGCCACGGCCGTTCGTCGTCGCTTTTGATCGACAGGGCCTGATTGAAGTGGGACAGGGCGTCGTCATAGCGTTTCAGGTTCAGGGCCACGGCCCCCACCTCGAGGTGCTTCTCGTATTCCCGATCCGGCCCTCGCGTCGAGACGGGTTGATCGACGACCAGCCCTGCGACGCGTTTCACGGCATCGAGGGCCTCCTGGGAGGAGGGACGGAGCTCCAGGGCGTGGCGATAGGCGTTCAAGGCCTCGGCCGGCCTGTTCCGCTCCTCGAGCAGGCGTCCCAGTGCGAAGTGCGTATCATAGCGGGTCGGATCCAGGTTCGAGGACTGGACCAGGTGTTCTATCGCCTTGTCCGGGGCCCTCTTCTGGGCATAAAGGCGGCCGATCTCGTAGAGCGCCTGGGCCCGATCGGGCTTATCCTCCTCGGGGATCTGGTCGAGGTAAAGGCGCCACGCCGTCAGGGCCTGGTCCGGCTGGCCCGCCCTCACGGAGGAGCGCGCCAGCCCCAACAGGAACTCCCGGGAATCGGGGTAGCGATCGAACCCCCGCTGATAGGAGGCCATGGCCTCGTCATAGCGCCCCTCGTCGTAGAGGGTTTGGGCCTCCTGGGCGATGGCGCTCTGAGAATTGTTCTGGATATGGCGGTACAGGGCGAAGGTCGTCCCCAGCACCAGGATCGCGACGGTACAGAGCAGGGCAAGCCTCATCCGGCGCTGCGGGACCTGCCCGGGACTCGAGGACTCCACCGCCGCCCTCCTCGTATGAGTGACGCGGCGCAGGTGCGCGGCATGGTCGGCTTCACGGCCCTCGGGCTCCGGGGCGGCGTCCGTCTCCTCATTGGGAGGAGACGGCTCCGAGGGGACCGTCCTATCCTCGGGGGCTTCCCGGGATGGAGCATCGGTCGATATGTCCCCGCCGATCTCCTCGGGAGGCCCATCCTCCCCGTCGTTCGTCGGAAGAATCGCTTCGTCCATTTTTTCCTCTTCCTTTTTTTCTTTTTTCCCCTCCTGAAACGCGAGGTCCTCCGTGAGGGGGGAGCTCTCCCGTTCCTCTCGCTCCGGAGTGACGGCGAGCTTGTCCGGCTCGGGGCGAACCACCTCCTCCGAGGGGATGAGCGGAGGTTCGGCAGGCCCCTGAGAATGGGATGGAGAAGAAGATGACGAGGAGGCGGGATCCCCTTCCCGGATGTCGGAAGGCGAGGCTTCCTCCTGGGGAAACTCGGGCGAATCGTCGAATTCGGCAGCAGGCTTCCCCTCGGCCGCCGGAGAGGCTTCGTCGGCCTGAAGCGCCGTGGAGTCCTCGGGAACGGGCCTGAAGGACGCTTCGGAGGACGCTGCAAGACGAACGACCGGCAGGCCGGAGTACTTTCCGGACGCCTCCAGCCTCTTCAGTTTGTCGGTGTTCCCCTTCAGCCATTCTTCCAGATCTTGTCTCAAAACGTCTCACCTCGATCCAAGTTTATCAACATATTTCGGAGTTGGCAACAACAATAGGAGAGTCTTTCGGCAGCCGCTCGCTTCGCTCCCATGGCTTTGACTGCGGGGGCGGAAGCCCCCGCACCGCAATTCAGATCGGCGTAACGGCGATTGATACCTGGTGATGGATTCTGTCCATTGCCCTGTTTGCGGCTTGGGCCTTCGAAGTTTGGGGTATTCTGAAACGAGGGCATGGTCGCTCCCGTCTGTGGAGGAACAATGTTGAACTGCGATGGCGAGATCTGCCTGATCTGCGACGATTTCCAGTTCATCCGGAAGGTCCTCCCCCTTCCCTGTGGAAGGTCCTCGTCGATCACGACGGCGACGGGCTCGTGATTCGGCCCCGACGCCATCATGGCGAAGGACCGCCACGCAGCCTTCCAGGCGGTCACGAAGCCCTGCAGGTGGAACGGGAAGTATAAGTGGGCTATACTCTCCCTGGCATAGGGAGACAGGTCCCTGAAGATCGCCGGCGAACAGGCCGGATCAAGTCGGAGATGGAAGGACGGTTGGAGAGAATGAAACGATACGGCATGGTGGTGTTCTGTGTTCTGGCGTTGTTTTTGGCGGGCGCCGCGGCGGCTGCGCCGATTCCCGTCCCGACGGGCTTCGCCCTCGAGAACGGGCGCGTGACCCGCGGGGGGATGGCATTGGACTGTGAGGTCCATCAGGTTCCCGACGGGATCGAGAACGGCATCGCCCTCTGGTGTGTGGTGGGGAGCGAGACGTCCGAGGCCGTCCAAAAGGAGGAGACCGGGGTTTTCTTCTTTGGCCCGGACGGGAGGAGCGTGGCGTTCATCCCCCTCGACGCCCGGGAGGAGTATCAGGACCTGGTCTGGAGCCCCGACGGCGGGCGGCTGGTGCTCGTCACCGGCGGAGCGCGCCCCGACATGTTCTTCACGCTCTTCACGGTTGACGGCAAGGGGATGGAGAAGGGGCCCGGATTCCCGGGGCTGCGCGGCGGACTGGCCTGGGTCGGCCCGCACCGCTTTGCCTTTACCCGAATAGACGACGTCCGTGATACCAAAAGCGGCGCCTTTCAGGGGGTGTCGCTGTGGCTCTCCGCCGTGCTGTACGACGCGGCGGTTGGGGCGGAGACGGTCCTGAAGGCGGCCGACGGGACGAGGAGCTACGTCTTGCAGTCGGTCTCCGATGATGGGACCACGCTCAACCTCACGGAGCTCTCCGTCGCGTCCCCGAAGGACTGGGGGGATACGGAGAAGATCCAGGAGCGCGAGGTGACGGTGGAGGTCCCCGCGGCCGGGTAGCGGCGAGGCGGAGGGCTCTTTGGCCGCGCCCGTCCGGTGACTGTGGGGGCGGAGGCAAAAGCGCTTCCGTCATGGGGTGCATCGGTGTTGTCTTGAACAAGCGCGGCGCCTGCTTGGGAAAGAGCCGGCGCCGCGTCTTCTCCGTGGGGGCGCGCGTCCCTCGAAGCGGTCTCTGCCGGGACCGAGATATGTAGAATCTCAGGGTTGCCTTTCCTTCATCGGACGACGCGGAGATCGGGTCGTCGTTCGGCTCTTGACGATCGGGCCCGGCACCCCTATACTGCAACTCAGGTCAGCGTAACAGCTATTGATACCTGGTGCTAAGTTCGGTTTGTCATCCTCCTTCGGATCTCGCCACCGGCCAACATCGGGAGGGTGAGGGCCTGTTTGTGGAATTGGATCTGTCTGCCGGAGGAGCGGGGTATCCCGAAACGGGGGCGTCTGCCATCAAGACCGCGGAAAGCACGAAAAACATTAAGATCGCCAAATTTGCCGGGCTCACCAAAAAGCTGCGCCAGGAGCGCCTTGCCAGGATTATCGAGGGTAATCCGATGGCTACGGACCGGGAGCTCGCGGCCACGTTGGGCGTGAGTGTCAGCACGGTGCGTCTGGACCGCGCCCTGATGGGCGTCCCGGAGCTGCGCGAGCGGGTGCGCTGCATGGCGCAGCAGGCGAACAGCAAGCTGCGCTCCCTGAGCCGAAGCGAGATCGTGGGGGAGCTGCTGGAGCTGGAGCCCGACCGCTGGGCGCTCTCCGTCCTGCGCACCACGCGGGAGATGGCCTTCCGGTCCACGGACATCATCTGGGATCACTACATCTATGCCCAGGCCAGCTCGATAGCGGTCGCCGCGGTGGAGGCCGAGGTCGTCATCGTGGATTCCATGCGGGGGGAGTACAAGGGACACGCCCTTGTGGGCGATACCCTGATCGCCCGGGCCAAGATGGGGGTGGGCCGCGACGGGCGGCGCATCGTCAGCGTCCGTACCCGGGTGGGGGACAAGGAGATCTTCGTCGGGCGCTTCATCGTCGAGGTTCGGGGCGGCTGAGCGGAAGAGCGCCCGTGCGCCCACTCCCGAATCCGCAAAGGACGCGAGGCGGCGCCGGATGTACCGTTGTAGGTTGCCTTCGTTCCGGTCGTCCCCGGAATGGGGAAATGGATTCCAAGCGAAGCGAAAATCCTTCTAAGAGAATAAGGGGACTGTGTCCATATAATGAAAAAAATGACCGTAGCTCTGGATGCGATGGGAGGGGACAACGCCCCGCACGAGATCTGCAAGGGGGCGATAGACGCCTGCAAGGCCTTCCCCGATCTGGAGGTCGTGCTGACGGGGGACGAGGGGAGGATCCTCCCGCATCTCGAGGCCGCATCCTCGGAGGTGCGGGCGCGGCTTGGGGTCGTTCACGCTCCCGAGATCATCGAGATGGATGAGCAGCCTGCCGTCGCCATCCGCAGGAAGCGGAACTCCAGCCTGCGCGTCGCGATGGAGATGGTGCGCAGCGGAGAGGCTCAGGGCTGCGTCTCCGCCGGGAACACCGGCGCGATCGTCGCGGGGGGGGTGCTGGTGGTGGGGCGTCTGGCGGGCATCGACCGCCCGGCCCTGGGTGCGCCCCTGCCGACCATCGAGCGCTGCACCTTTCTTCTGGACGTCGGGGCCAATGTGCGCTGCAAGCCGGAGAACCTCTACCAGTTCGCCCTGATGGGCAGCGTCTACTCCAGGAAGATCCTGGGCGTGCGGAACCCCGAGGTGGCGCTCCTCTCGAACGGCACGGAGGAGATCAAGGGCGACGAGTCCGTGGCCGGGGCGCGCGCCCTGATCGCGGAGAGTTCCCTCAACTTTAAGGGGTACGTCGAGGGCGACGACATCGCCTGGGGACATGCGGACGTGGTGGTCTGCGACGGCTTCATGGGCAACGTGATCCTCAAGTTCGGCGAGGGGCTCATGCACGGGGCCAAGTCCATCATCGGCCAGGAGGTGGGACGGCGCATCCTTCCGAAGCTCGGGATGCTCTTCATGGTCCCCATGGTCAAGTCGCTCTGGGCGCGTTTCAACTACGAGAGATACGGGGGGACCCCCTTGTTGGGCGTCAAGGGGACGGTCATCAAGGCCCATGGCCGCTCGAAGGCCCCGGCCGTTCTGGGGGCGCTTTCGGCCGCCCGGAACTTCATTGTCGGTGAGGGCGTGGAGCAGATCCGTGAGGAGCTGGGCAAGGAACTGCACTGATTTTTCGCTAAAAGGGGCCTGTCCCCTGGATCGAGGTGAAGGGATTTCATGATCGTAAACAACCGCGTATGCAAGTTGCTGGGGACGGAATATCCGCTTCTGCAGGGGGGCATGGCCTGGGTGGCCAATGCCGCCCTGGCGGCGGCCGTGAGCAATGCCGGCGGCATCGGAGTCATCGCCGCGGCGGCGACCCCGCCGGAGATCCTGGATCAGGAGATCCTCAAGGCGAAGGGCCTGACGGACCGGCCCTTCGGGCTCAACATCATGCTGATGTCCCCGACGGCGTCGGACGCCCTGGAACTGGCGGCCAGGCACAGGCTTCCGATCGTCACGACCGGGGCGGGCAGCCCCGGAAAGGTGCTGGAGCGCCTGAAACCGCTGGGGACGATCGTCGTCCCGGTCATCGCGTCCGTCTCGCAGGCGCGCCGCGTCGAGAAGCAGGGGGCGGACGCCGTCGTGGCGGAGGGCATGGAGGCCGGGGGACACATCGGGGAGCTGACGACGATGGTCCTGGTGCCGCAGATCGCGGAGGCCGTCAAGATCCCCGTCATCGCCGCCGGCGGCATCGCGGATGGGCGCGGGGTCGCCGCAGCCTTCGCCCTGGGGGCCGAGGGCGTGCAGCTGGGGACGCGCTTCATCTGCTGCACGGAGTGCACCGTGCACCAAAACTTCAAGCAGGCGGTCCTGGACGCCCGGGACCGGAGCACGTCGGTGACGGGCCAGCGCACGGGGCATCCCGTCCGATGCCTGCGCAACAAGCTGACCGCGGAGTTCGACAAACTGGACGCGCGTCTGGCGCCTCTGGAGGAGATCGAGAAGCTCGGCACGGGACGCCTGCGCAGCGCGGTCGTGGACGGCGACACCGACTGGGGGTCCCTGATGTCGGGGCAGTCCGCGGCGATGGTGAACGATATCCTGCCCGCACGCCGGATCGTCGAGCGGCTCTTCGGCGAGGCGCGGGACGTTCTGCAAAAAATTCAGGGATGCTGCGACGTCGACCCCGAATAGGGCGGAGGCCCCTCGAGGTCCCTTTGTCGGATTCGATCGTCGGGTTCAACGCGTCCCGTAAGGAACGACGAGCAGTTGTGACATTTGGGAGGTACCGACTCATATGAAATACGCACTGTGTTTTCCCGGGCAGGGGGCTCAGGAGGTGGGGATGGGCAAGGCCCTCTACGAGGCCTTCCCCTCGGCCAGGGCCGTCTTCGACGAGGCCGACGACGCCCTGTCCCAGCATCTTGCGCGCCTGATCTTCGAGGGGCCGGACGAGACCCTCAAGCTCACGGCCAACACGCAGCCCGCCATCATGACGACGAGCGTCGCCGCGCTCCGGGCCCTGGAGAACGAGCTGGACGTGAAGCTGTCCCCCGCCTGCGGGGCCGGGCACAGCCTGGGCGAGTACACGGCCCTGGTGGCCTCGGGCGTCCTGGCGTTCCGCGACGCGGTGGACCTCGTGAACAAGCGGGGCCGCTGGATGCAGGAGTCCGCGCCGGAGGGCGTTGGGGCGATGGCCGCGGTCATGGGGCTGGAGCCTGCCGACATCGTCGCGGTGTGCAGGGAGGTCGCCCCGAACGAGGAGTGCCAGGCGGCGAACTTCAACTCGCCGGGGCAGGTTGTCATCTCGGGCATCGCGGAGTACGTCGACAGGGCGGTTGCCGCCGCCAAGGCCCGCGGGGCCCGCAAGGCCGTGATGCTGAACGTCAGCGCCCCGTTCCATAGCCGCCTGATGATGCCGGCGGCCGAGAAGCTTAAGGCGCAGTTCGAGACGTACGCATGGTCCGATCCGCGCTGGCCGATCGTGGCCAACGTGAGCGCGAGGCCCGTGTCGACGGTTGCCGACATCAAGGCGGCGCTCTATGCGCAGACCTTCAGTCCCGTGCTGTGGTCGGACTCGGTGGCCTTCATGGCCGACGACGGCGTGGACACGTTCCTGGAGCTGGGGCCCGGCGAGGTGCTCTGCGGCCTGAACAAGAGGATACGCAAGGGGCTGAACCTGATGGCCGCCGGGACGCCCGAGACGCTGGAGGCCATGGCCGCGGCCCTGAGGTCCGCCTGATGGCGCGCCGTCTGGCCCTGGTCACGGGGGGCTCGCGCGGGATTGGCCGCGCCATCGCCCTGGCCCTGGGAAAAAACGGGTGCGACGTCGCGGTGAACTACAACGCCAGCGCGGAGGCCGCAGAGGCGCTCTGCGGCGAACTGGCGGCGCTGGGCGCGCGAGCCTCGGCCTTCAGGGCCGACGTCTCGGACCGCTTCCAGGTCGAGGCCCTGTTCAAGGCCGTCGAGGCCGGGATGGGCCCGGTCGAGATCCTCGTCAACAACGCGGGGATCACGCGTGACAACCTGCTGATGCGCATGAAGAGCGAGGACTGGGACGCCGTGCTGGCGGCCAACCTGAACTCCGCGTTCTACTGCACGCAGTCAGCCATCCGGGGCATGGCGAAGGCCCGGTGGGGGCGCGTCGTCAGCATCGCCTCGGTCGTGGGGCTGGTCGGCAACGCCGGGCAGGCCAATTACAGCGCGTCCAAGGCGGGGCTGATCGGTTTCTCCCGGTCCGTGGCGCGGGAGTACGCCGCGCGTGGCGTGACGGTCAACGTCGTGGCTCCGGGATTCATCGGAACCGACATGACCGGCGTCTTGAAGGAGCAGGTCCGGGAGGCGATCCTGGGGCAGATCCCCCTGGGACGCATGGGGGCGCCCGAGGACGTGGCGCGGGCCGTGGCCTTTTTTGCCTCTGAGGAGAGTTCCTACGTCACCGGTCAGGTCCTGGCGGTTGACGGCGGAATGACGATGTGTTAAGGATATATTGCTGGAGGGAGGTGAGGAACAATGAAGAAGGAGGAAGTCCTTTCCAGGCTGAAGGAGATCATCACGGAGCGTCTTGACGTCGAGGAGGATCAGATCGTCCCGGAGGCGACGTTCGTGGAGGATCTGGGCGCCGATTCCCTGGATATCGTGGAGCTGATCATGGGCATCGAGGAGGAGTTCGACATCGAGATCCCCGATGAGGACGCCGAGAAGCTCACCTCGGTGGGCGAGGCGCTGAGCTACACGCTGAGCAAGATCGGGGTTGACGAGTAACGCCGTTGTCCGAGGGGGGGAGGAACGCCTTCCCCCCGTTATTGAATCTGCGGACCGAGACGGCTGTCGAATGATTGGAATATGAGAACTGCGGCCCGCCCCCTTTCGTGCGGCGGGCGTTATCGTATAGAACGGCACGGCCAGGGAGTGAAACGAAGATGAGAAGAGTGGTCGTTACGGGCCTTGGGCCCATAAGCCCCATCGCCACGGGGAAGGACGCCTACTGGAAGGCGCTCCGGGAGGGGAGGAACGGGGTCGGCCCCATTACGACGTTCGAGCTGGGGGACTGCCCCGTGACGTTCGGCGCCGAGATCAAGGACTTCGACCCGACGCGGTGGATGGACGGCAAGGAGGCCAAGCGCTCCGACCGGGCGATCCAGTTTGCGGTGGCCGCCTCGAAGCTGGCGGTGGAGGACGCGAAGCTGGACACCAAAAGCATGGACCCCTATCGTTTCGGGGTCTACATCGGAACGGGGCAGGGCGGCATCGAGACCTCGTTCAACAACTTCAAGACGATGATGGAGAAGGGCTCCCGCCGGGTCAGCCCGTACTTCATCCCGATGATGATCAGCAACATGTCGACGGCCTACGTGGCCATCGTGCACGGGGCCAAGGGGCCGAACCTCTGCATTGTGACGGCCTGCGCGACCTCGCTGCACAGCCTGGGCGAGGCCTATCACACGATCGTCCGCGACGACGCGGACGTCATTCTGGCGGGCGGCACCGAGGCCGCGCTGCGTGCCATCAGCATCGCGGGCTTTGCCTCCATGAAGGCGCTGTCCACCCGTATGGACTCCCCCGAGACGGCCAGCCGTCCCTTCGACAAGGACCGCGACGGGTTCGTCATGGGCGAGGGGGCCGGGGTGCTGGTCCTCGAGGAGCTGGAGCACGCAAGGGCCCGGGGAGCACATATCTACGGGGAGTTTGTGGGGTACGGCACGTCCTGCGACGCCGGCCACATCACGGCGCCGGATCCCGAGGCCGAGGGCGCCCTCTACGCCACGAGACACGCCATGAGGATGGCCGGCTGGTCCCCCGAGCAGGTGGACTACGTCAATGCCCACGGGACCTCCACCGGGCTGAACGACAAGATGGAGTCCATGATGGTGCACAAGGTCTTCGGAGAGCGGGCGAAGGACGTCGTCGTCACCTCCACGAAGTCCATGATCGGGCACTGCCTGGGCGCTGCCGGGGCGCTCGAGACCATCGCCTCCTTCCAGGCCATCGAGCAGGGCTATATCCATCCCACCCTGAACTACACGACCCCCGATCCCGAGTGCGACATCAACCTCTCGACGGGCCGGGGCGTGGAGAAGAAGGTGGACCGGATGCTGGTGAACAGCTTTGGGTTTGGCGGGCACAACGGGGTCCTCGCCTTTCAGCGTTTCGTTTGAGCCGTACCTCCGTCAGGGGGACGCCGCCCGGCTCGCCCGGCGAGACCTGGAAGGGCTCCAGGAGACGCTGGGTTACCGCTTCAAGGACGGAGGGCTTCTGGAGGAGGCCCTCTGTCATTCCTCGTTCGCCCACGAACACGGCCTGTCGCTCAGCAACGAGCGCCTGGAGTTCCTGGGGGACTCCGTCCTGAGCTTCCTTGTCGCGCGCATCCTGTTCGAGCGGCACCCGGACGCGACCGAGGGCGAGCTCTCGCAGATGCGTTCGGCGCTGGTCTGCGGGGCCTCCCTCTGCCGCAGGGCCGAGTCCCTGAACCTCGCGGGGGCCCTTCTCTTCGGCCGGTCCATGCGGAATCGGGACCTCCCGCCCTCCCTCTGCGAGGACGCCCTGGAGGCCCTGATCGGGGCCGTCTGTCTGGACGGCGGCGTCCCGGAGGCGGAGCGCGTGGTGCGCCGCCTGTTTTTCGGCGGCCCGGATGCCGCCGGGGAGGACGGCGCGGAGCTGGACGCCAAGTCCCGCCTCCAAATCCTGCTGCAGGCCCGGGACCTTGGGATCCCGCACTACGAGGTCGTCTCGGTCTCCGGCCCGTCCCATTCCCCCCATTTCCAGGTCCGGCTCCGGGTGGGGAACGCCGACCGCGTCGCGGTCGGGGCGAGCCGCAGGGAGGCGGAGGAGCTGGCCGCCGGGCTGGTTCTGCAGGACCTCGATGCGGCGGAAAACGAAGGCGGGGTGTGTCCTCCGTGAGGGGGCTGAGGCTTCTCCTCCTTCTTGCCTTCCTTCTGACTCTGCCGATCCGCGCCGGGGCCGAGGTGCTGAATGTCGTCGTGACCCTGCCCTGGCTGGCCCTGCTGACCTCCTTCATCGGCGGCCCGAACGTCGCGGTCGCGCCGCTCCTGGAGTGGAACCCGAACGGGGACGCCGTGCCGGCCGCGCGGGGGAGGACGCTTCGTTCCCTGAGCAAGGACGCCCGGGTCATGGCGCTCGATTCCGACGATGCCCGCCGTGTCCGGCTGGATGCCGGCAAGTTTCCCAATTTCAGGGCGCTGTACCTGCCGTTTCCCATCGAGACGCCGCAGATCGACGCCGCGCTCTCGGACCCGTCGGTGCTTCCCTTCGTCGCCCAGCGCGTGCTGACCGTGCTTGCGGACTGGGACCCCGCGAACTACCCCTATTATCAGCGCCGTCTGGCGGAGTTCCAGGCGCGGCTTTCCGGATCCGTGCTCGCGGGGCGACAGATTCTGCGGGACATCCCCGTGTACGACCTGACGGGGTACAGCGGGGCCCTTCTCGAGGCCGCGGGCTGCCGGATCGAGCGTCCCGCCTCCGCCGACTGGGCCGCGTGGAGCAAGGGAAAGGAACAGGAACTCCTGATCCAGGAGCTCGACCGCAGGAAGGAGGGGAAGGTGACGGCCGTCATGGACGGAGGAACGCCCAAGGCGCTGCGCCGCCTCCTGGAGTCCCGTCCGGAGGTCTTCTCGTTCGGACGTCCCCCTCTGACGCAGGACTACCCCGCTTTTCTGCACGACCAGTACATCTCCCTGTGGCTCAAGAGTACGACGAAGCCCCTTCCCCCGCCGGCCAGGCCGCGGCGATGACGATGGGGACGGACCGATTCGGAGCGGAGGAATGAAGATGGACGGAGAGATCATTCGCTGCCCATGGGCGGATCGAAGCCCGCTGGAGCGTGCGTATCACGACCGGGTGTGGGGCGTTCCGCTGCACGACGAGCAGGGCCTCTTTGGGATGCTCTGCCTGGAGGGGATGCAGGCCGGGCTCAGCTGGTCCACCATCCTGTTCAAGATGGGAGCGCTCCGGACGGCGTTCGACGACTTCGATCCCCTGATCGTGGCCGAATACGACGAGCGGAAAATTGCCGAGCTCATGGAGACGGAGGGCATCATCCGGAACCGGCTGAAGATCCGGACGATGGTCCGGAACGCGAGGGCCTACTTGAGACTGCGGGAGGAGCACGGGACGCTGGACGACTTTCTGTGGCGCTACGTGGACTTCACGCCCCTGGTCAACGCGTGGCGCGAGGCGGGCGAGATTCCGGCCCGGACCCCTCTGTCCGAGCGCATCAGCCGGGATTTGAAGCGCCTGGGGTTCGGCTTCGTCGGCCCGACGATCGTCTACGCCTTCATGCAGGCGACGGGCATGGTGAACGATCACCTGGTCTCCTGCGCGTTCCGAAGGGTCGGGGAGTGATTCCGCAACTCCGGGCCGTCTGCGGGCAGGGCGCTCAAGGGTTCTAAAATATACGCCGAACTACAGCAGTCCGGCGTAAGCATTGACGAAGTCCAGTTTTGTGATCAAATGATCCAGGATTTCCAAAGCCTCGACGGTCGTGCTTTTCGGATAGCGATGAGTCAGCTTGTAGCTCAAACGGTCTGGAGGCGGGGGAATCAGAGCCTGGACTTTAAGATTGCGTTCCAGCATGAAGGGGATGGATGACTCGGGAATGATGGCCCACTGGCGCTCATCCCGGAGCAGATTGCGTATCAAAAGGAGAGTGTCCACGGAAAGCTCGCCCACTTCTTCAGGGGGCCAGACTCTATCGTGCCAGAGCTGATAGGGGCTGGCCCACGGAAAACGCAGCTCGAAACGAGGTTCCAGATCCTCGGCTCGGACCTCTTCCGGAAGGTTATCGCGGCCGGTACGTAACACCAACATGCGCTCTCGGGTAAAAGGCTTCGCCGCTACGTAGGGAAAATGCAGTTCTTGTAGTACGAAAGCGACATCCACCTCCCGGCTTTCGATCTTGTGATAGAGGACGGCAGAATTGCTGGTCGAAACTTCGCAGAATACGGGAGGCTCGTTTTCTCTCAGCGCTTGAAACAGAGGAGGCAAAATGTGATTGTTCATGCTGTCGACACTGCCGATTCTCAGGGCGTGAGCCGGAACCTTGGAAGCGAAACCGGCCACCTTTCCATGAAGCTCCTGCCACTGCATTGCCAAGGGTAAAAAGTCTTGACCTGCCGGAGTCAGGCGAATCGCTTTCAGCCCCTTTCGGCGGTCGATCAGGATTGCGCCCAATTCTGCTTCCAAATCTTTAAGGCGATGACTCACAGCCGATTGCGTCAGGTTCAGTAATTCTGCCGCGCGCCCCAGGGTTTGTCCCATCACTATGGCGGTGAAGGCCTCCATGCCTCGCTCGTTCACTTCAATTCCTTCCTTCCCCTCAAAAATATAAAAAATATTTATATATAGTATAACGTATTGTTGTTTTTCAATTTTACATCTATACGTTATCCTGAAGGGGAGACGTGCACATCTCGCCTATTCCATTGCGCAGGAGGACTAAGACGATGTTCAGAATCAACGATCGGGTCGAAATCGTCTCCGCTGAGACGATCCAGCGCTTGGGGCGTCTGTCGGTGCCTGCAATCGGGGATGCGCTGGGTCGGTTCGGCTGTGTTCACAGCTCGATCAAACCCTTAAGCGATGCCATGCGTCTTTCGGGTCCTGCATTGACGGTGCAGACCTACAGGGCAGATAACCTCATGTGCCATGTAGCGCTTGAGATGGCTCATCCTGGTGACGTGCTTGTTGTCGATGCCTGCGGTTTTCGCGATACCGGACTGTGGGGAGCCCTGATGACGGCCATGGCCAAGAAGAAATCTCTGGGGGGTCTTGTCATGGACGGGGGAGTCCGTGACAAGCTGGAAATCATTGCCATGGATTTTCCCGTATTTTCGGCCGGAATTTCCCCTATGGGTGGATTTAAGGACTCGCCTGGCTCGGTGAATGTTCCGATCGCCTGTGGCGGTGTCAGCGTCTCACCCGGGGATATCGTTGTCGGCGATGCGGATGGGGTTGTTGTCGTCCCGGCGGCAATGGCCGATCTCGTTGCGGAATCGGCCGAAGCGGTGGCGCATAAAGAATCGTTACTGCTCCAGAAAATTCATGACGGGGAGTCTTTGTTCGACCTCTTGGATCTTCTTCCCGTTGCCGAAAGACTTAATCTGTCGTCCTTCAGAAGGTATAAGGCATAACCACGTTCCCCTGTCTTCATTCGTTCCGCTTCCTGCGAAAAATCGAAAAGGATAAAAGGAGTGTGGAAAATATGAAATACTGGTCCGGATTGGCGCTGCATAAAAAAATTTTTGTCATGCTTCTCCTGGGCATCGTTGTCGGCTGGGTCGCCGGTCCCAAGGCCGAGATTCTTCAGCCATTGGGAGATGTTTTTATACGTCTGTTGCGTATGCTGATTGTTCCGCTTGTCTTTTTCACTCTCTCCTCCGGCGTCACTAAGATGGGGAGCCCGTCCAACCTGCGCCGGGTCGGAGGCTTCGTCGTGACCTATTATCTCCTTTCGTCACTTTTGGCTGCTGCCGTAGGTTGTGCCGTGGCCCTTGTAATAAGGCCGGGAATCGGTGCCGAAGGCATTCTGGGCACAGTCGGCGAAATCAAGGCAGCGAGCTACTCGGTTGTTGCATCGATTCTCAACTGGATTCCTACCAATCCCGTCGAGGCAATGGCCAACGCTAATATGCTCCAGATCATTTTCTTTTCTCTGATCGTCGGGATTGCGTTGTTGCTCCTGGATAAAAAAACGGAAAACTTCAGGCGCTTCCTTCAAGAGGGGGCGGAGGTCATGATCCAGATAACGGACTTTGTCATGAAGTTCGCCCCTTACGGTATCTTTGCCCTTGTTGCCATTCTTGTCGGGACCATTGGCGATAAAATGATGTCTGCCGTTCTAAAGTTCATCCTGGCGGACTACATTGCAGTGGGAATTGTCCTGCTCGTGATTTATCCTCCGATTCTCAGATTCTTCTCGGTGCCTGTCCTGCGCTTCTTTCGTCATATTTTTCCCGCCATGCTGGTTGCCGCTACAACCACCTCCAGTGCAGCCACGCTGCCTGTTTCGATGCAGGTTGCCGAGGAGAAGCTGGGATTGCCGGAACCAATTTACGGCTTTGCGCTTCCCTTGGGGAATACCGTCAACATGAACGGAATGGCCGTCGCGATAGGGGTTATCGCGGTCTTCGCGCTGGATCTCTTTCAGGTCTCCATTACGCCGGGATTGCTTTTTCAGATCGTCTATCTGGGATTGCTCCTTTCGATTGGAGCGGCAGGTGTGAAGGGAGCGGGTATCGTCATGTCCACGGTCCTTCTGGAAACGCTGGGCCTGCCGCTTTCCCTGATCCCCATCCTTGCCGCCATATGGCCGATTATTGATATTGCCCACACGACGGCGAATATTACCGGAGACCTGGTGGGAAGTACCGTCTGTGCGTCCAGGCTGGGCCAGTTGGATCGCAGCGTTTTCGATAGTGATTGACTCCATGGAAAAGGAGGCCTTTCCATGCCGAATTTTTCACAGAAGATTGGGGCCTTGAAGGGTTCCAGCACCGTGGCCATATCGGATCGGGCCCGGTCTCTCCAGCAGCAGGGCGTGAATGTCGTTAACCTCGGGGGTGGTGACCCCGACTTTGATACTCCCCGCCATATCGTGGATGCGGGGGTCGAGGCCATACGCGGCGGGCAGACCCACTATGTCGCCAGCCAGGGCATCCCCGCGTTCCGCAAGGCCATCGCGGAAAAGCTCTCCCGCGAGAACGGACTCTCCTACGACCCCGACAGGGAGATCGTCGCGACGGCCAGCGGCAAACTGGCGCTCTATATCGCTCTGGAGTCCCTTCTGGACCCGGGAGACGAGGTGCTCTATCTTGAACCCGCATGGGTCAGCTACCGCCCGCTGATCGAACTTATTGGCGGACGCCCCGTTGCCGTGTCCCTTTCTCCCGCCGATAACTTCGCCGTCCGCTCCACATTGCTGGAGCGAAAAATCACGCCGCGTACGAAGGCTATCTTAATCAATTCACCTAACAATCCTACGGGCCGGGTCCTTGGTCCCGAAGAGCTCCAGGTGATTCGCGAAGTGGCCTTGAAGCATGATCTTTGGGTGATCAGCGATGAGATCTACGAACATTTGGTCTACGATGGGCATCGTCATGTCAGCATTGCAACGCTGCCCGAGATGCGCGATCGGACCGTTGTCGTCAATGGGATGTCCAAAGCTTATGCGATGACCGGATGGAGGATCGGCTATCTGGCGGCCCCGTCCGTTCTATCCGAGCAAATTTTGAAGGTGCAGCAGCATGTCGTCACCTGCGCGGCTTCGTTTGGGCAGACCGCGGCAACGGAGGCCCTGCAGGGGCCTCAGGACTGCGTCAAGACGATGCGGCAGGAGTATGATAAGCGCCGGAGACGGATTGCGGAGGCCCTCAATTCTATCCCGGGGGTCCGCTGTCCTCTGCCGGAGGGTGCTTTTTACTTTTTCCCGGAGGTCGACTACAAGGACTATGACTCCTGGCAAATCGCGGAATACCTGATTTCAGAGGCCCATGTCGCGGTGACCCCGGGGCAGGCGTTCGGAGAGGCGGCACGAAAGAACATCCGCCTGACCTACGCCACCTCCATGGCAAACTTGCTCGAGGCGGTCGAAAGGATGAGAAGGGCCCTCGTGGTCTAGCGGACAAGGAGACAAGGAGGAAAACGGATCATGAAGAAGATTGAGGGAGTCTTCGCTCCTATTGCAACGCCCTTTGGCGCCGATGGAGCCATCGACTTCGGAAAGTTTGCCGAGAATCTGACAAAGTTCGACCGAACGGGTCTTGCCGGTATTGTCGCCTTGGGAAGCAACGGGGAATTCGCGATGCTCTCCGGCCAGGAGAAGCTGGACCTGATCTCGGCCATTCGTAAGGGGATCTCTCCAAATAAACTTCTGATCGCCGGAACCGGGTGCGAGTCATTGAAGGAGACTATCGAATTGAGCAAGGCTGCGGCCGATCGCGGAGCCGATGCCGCCCTCGTGATCAACCCCAGCTACTACAAGCGCGACCTGAACGAGGGGACGCTCGAGAAGTTCTTCTGCGCCGTAGCCGACGCCTGCCCGGTCCCCGTCATGGTCTACAACATGCCGGGCAACAGCGGCATCAACCTTTCCTCCGGATTGGTCGTACGCCTCTCCGCGCATCCCAATATCGTCGGGGTCAAGGACTCCGGAGGCAATATCGTCCAGATTGCCGAGATCATCGCGGGGGCGTCAGAGGGCTTTTCGGTCTTTGCCGGATCCGGAAGCTATCTTTTCGCCACCACGCTGCTGGGCGGATGTGGCGGCACCCTGGCTGTGGCTAATGTAGCGCCTGACCTCTGTGCCGAACTGTATGCGCTTTGCCGCAAAGGAGAGGTCGAGAGCGCCCGGAAAATTCAATTGAGCCTTTTGCATCTGAACTCCTGTGTGACCGCACGCTACGGCATTGGAGGGATGAAAGCCGCGATGGACCTGGCGGGGTTCTATGGCGGCGTGCCGCGCCTGCCTATCCAGCCGGCATGTGAGGCGGTAGTGCGTGAAATTCGTGATGAGATCGAAAAACTGGGCCTGTTGGGAAAGTATCGGTGAGAGTGCAGAGACGGATCACTGGATGTCCCAATATTTCTCCGTCCATGCTTTTCCGCGGTGAGACGCAGCTTTTAAGGATGTTTGTGAAGTAGCTTGGGGGAGCGGCCGGGCAAGGATGGCCGCTCCCCTTCGTCTTGATCGGCGCTTCCTTGAAGGAATGTCCCAAGGCATCCTGTATAAAAATGGGGGGCCATCCCGTACCGCTGACGATGCCGGGCGTGTCGGCCGGTACCCTTCCCTGTGCCGTCTATCTCTGGCTGCTTCCGGTCTGTTGCATATTCACGAGGCGGCGGTGGTTCAGGAGCGGATGGTGACCCTACGGCCCGGTGCTCCAACGGATGCTACAATAAACGGAGCCGGGGCGGCCCGGTGTGCTGGGATGTGTCTTCCTTGAACTCGGGAGGGGGATTTAGCGTGAACACCAAGAACTTGTCTTACGGGCGGCAGTGGATTGACGACGACGACATCGCGGAGGTCGTCAATGTGCTGAAGGGCGACTGGCTCACCCAAGGCCCGACCGTGGCGGCATTCGAGAGGTCCCTGGCCGATTACGCCGGCGTGAAGCACGCGGTGACGTTCGTCAACGGAACGGCGGCGCTGCACGGGGCCATGGCCGCGGCGGGGCTGGGGCCCGGCGATCGGCTGCTGACCACGCCCATGACCTTTGCGGCGACGTCGAACTCCGCGCTCTACGTGGGGGCCGAGCCCGTCTTTGCGGACATCGAGCCGGGCACCCTCTGTCTCGACCCCGTCAAGGCGGAGGCGAAGCTGAGGGAAGTTGAGGAGGCGAAGGAGGGCCGGGTCCGGGCCGTTGCGCCCGTCAGCTTCGGCGGATATCCGTTCGCCATGGAGCCGTTCCGAAGGCTGGCGTCCGAGCACGGGCTGGTCCTGATCGAGGACGCCTGCCACGCGCTGGGCGGCGACCGGGACGGGCACAAGATCGGCTTCGACGCCGACATGACTGTCCTGAGCTTCCATCCCGTGAAGCACATCACGACCGCCGAGGGCGGGGCCGTCCTGACTCGAAGCGACGAATACGCTCACGCGCTCCGGCTGTTCCGCAGCCACGGCATCACGAGGACCCCCGAGGACTTCGAGGAGGCCCCCGAGGGGCCATGGCACTGCGAGATGCAGACTCTGGGGTGGAACTATCGGCTTACGGACCTGAATTGCGCCCTGGGGCTCAGCCAGATGCGCCGGCTGGATGCCTTCGTGAGGCGCCGCCGGGAGATCGCCGCTCTCTACCGGGAGCTGCTGGCGGACGTCCGGGGGCTGACCCTGCCCCCCGCGCACGAGGGGCACGCCTACCACCTGTTTCCCATCCAGGTGGACGCGGAGGCGCGCGGGCCCCTTTTCGCCCACCTCGCGGAGAACGACATCAGGCTCCAGGTGCACTATTCGCCCGTCCCCCTGCATCCGTACTACAAAAAGCGGTTCGGCTACCGGTGGGGCGACTTTCCCGAGGCCGAGCGCTACTATCGGGGCGCAATCTCCCTGCCGATGTTCCCGCTTCTCGAGGACTCGGACGTGAAGCGGGTCGCGGACTGCATCAAGACGTTTCTGGGCCGGGGCTCGTAGCGGCGGCGGGGCGGGTCCCTGAGCCGCTACAGCCGCGTGCTCTGGCTCAGGGCCCTTCGCCCTTCGTTCCTCCGAACCCGTCCCTTGAGCTTCTCGAACTCCTCGGCCAGCTGCCTTCGTTCCTCAGCGGGGACGCCCATGCCGCCGAGGAGCGCGTTCAGCCGGTCCTCCAGCTGGGCCACCTCCATGGAGGAGGGGGGCATCGTGCGCCCGATCCGCTTGAGGCCGTTCAAAGCCTCCTCCGCGACGAAGAGGGCCAGCCTCGCCTCGATGCCGCCCTCGGGCTCCGCCGGCATCTCCTCGGGGGGCTCCTCCTCGCGCCGGTCGCGTTCCCTCTGCGAGAAGAGCAGAAACATCCCCGCCAGAAGCAGGAACGCTCCCCCGGCCGACGGGCGGTCGAGGTAGAAGAGGTGCCCCGCCTCGATGCCGCAGAGCATCCCCGCCGCAAACAGAATCCATCGCTTTGTCCCTTCCCATGCCATCGCCGTCACCTCGCGCCGCGTCCGACGGCCTCAACGCGCCAGGAAACGTCCCCGGCCCGGCCGGGCCGGAAACGTCCCCTGGCTGTAGACGAGCTCCCCGCGGGAGTAGGTCCGCTCGATCCTTCCCCGAATCGTCCGTCCCTCGTAGGGGGAGAAGTCACAGCTCGAATGAAGCATCCCTGCGGAGACCGTCCACTCCGTGGCCGGGTCCAGGACCGCAACGTCCGCGTCGGCCCCGGGCAGCAGGCCGCCCTTCCGCGGCCAGAGCCCGTAACGCCTTGCCGCAGCGGCGGCCGTTCTCTCTGCCAGGCCGCTGAGCGTGAGGTGTCCTCCCAGGACGCCCTCGGAATAGGCCAGGGGCAGCATCAGCTCCACGCTGCCCATTCCGTAGGGTAGGCGGTCGAACGCCCCCTTCCACTCCTTTTGAGCGCAGGTGAAGGGGCAGTGGTCCGTGGACAGGAAGTCCACGTCCCCCGCCGCAAGGGCGTCCCAGAGCGCCCGGCGGTCCGCCTCCCCGCGAAGCGCCGGCGAGGCGGAGTAAAAGCGTGCGTCCGGCCGGCCGTAGACCTCGTCCGTCAGCAGCAGGTAGTGCGGGCAGGTCTCCGCCGTCACGTCCGTCCCTCTGCGGCGCGCCTCCCGAACCTCCTCCAGCCCGAGCGCCGAGCTCAGGTGCATGATGTGGACCTGAACCCCGGCTCGGTCCGCCAGCCAGACGACCTCGTGCACGGCCGAGGCCTCGCAGAGGTCGGGCCTCGAGAGCCCGAGCGCCGTCATGCGGGCCTTCTCCGAGTCCTCCATCAGAGCCAGCCGCGCCTGAATCAGGCTCTCGTCCTCCGCGTGGACCGAGGCCACGGCCCCAAGCTCCGCGGCCACCCTCATGGACTCGAAGAGGGGACCGTTCTCCGTGCGCCGCCCCGAGGCGGCGTAGGCCGTGAAGAACTTGAAGCTGCGCACGCCCCGTTCCGCGACCTCGCGCATCTCGTCGAGCCGTGCGGGCGTCCAGCCCACCATCTCCGCGTGGAATCCGTAGTCGATGACCGACGGGGCCGCCGCCTTCAGTCGGGCGGAGAGGTCGTCGACCATCGTCGTCTCGCGGCTGCCCACGGTGAAGTCGAGGATCGTGGTGACGCCTCCGGCCGCCGCCGCGCGCGTGCCCGTCAGGAAATCGTCGCAGGAGCGAGTTCCCCCTACGGGCAGCTCCATGTGGACGTGGGGATCGATCGCCCCGGGCAGCACCAGCTTGCCGGACACGTCTACCGTCTCGGCGGCCGGACCGTCCAGTCCGGATCCCAGCGCGGCAATGCGCCCGCCCCTCAGGGCCAGGTCCCCGGCGAACACGTCGTCGGGCAGGACCAGCATACCGTTTTTCAGAAGAACGTCGTACATTCGGCAACTCCTTCCAGCGGAAGACGCACCGGTCGAGCCCCTCCCGCAATCCCATACCGCTTTGGGGAATCCCTCCGCACTCCGCACCATGATAGCCTATGGAGAAAGCCGCCCCTCGGGGCGTACGGAGAGAGTGGAGACTACAGGAAAAGCAGCAGGCTGACCGCCATCACGGCCATTCCGAAGATCATGCCGCAGATCGAGACATGGTGCTCCCCGTATTTGCGCGCGGAGGGCAGAAGCTGGTCCACGGAGATGAACACCATGATCCCGGCGACCCCCGAAAAGATCAGGCCAAAGAGCACCCCGTTCAGGAACGGGGCCAGGATCAGCCAGGCGAGCAGCGCTCCCAGGGGCTCCGCGATCCCCGACAGAAACGACAGACCGAAGGCGCGACGGCGGTCCCCGGTGGCGTAGTAGATGGGCACCGAGACCGCGATTCCCTCCGGTATGTTGTGGATCGCTATGGCCACGGCGATGGGAATGGCCAGTTGAGGGTCGTGCAGCCCCGCCATGAAGGTGGCGATGCCCTCGGGGAAGTTGTGGATGGCGATGGCCAGCGCCGTCAGTATCCCCATGCGCATCAGGGCGTGCTGCCGTCCCCTCTCGCCGGCGTCGCCCCGGATTTCCTCCACGCGGTGCAGCTCGTGCGGGTTTTCGTGGGAGGGAACGAACTTGTCGATCAGCATGACGACGATCATACCGCAGAAAAAAGCGATCACGGAGAGCCATGACCCCAGCTTGTCCCCTACGGCTCCGACCAGCTCGGACCTGGCCTTGGTCGTGATCTCCGTCATGGAGACATAGATCATCACCCCCGCGGAGAATCCGAGGGAGAAGGCCAGGAAACGGGTGTTGGTCCGCTTGGCGAAGAAGGCGATGGCGCTGCCTATCCCCGTCGAGAGCCCGGCGAACAGGGTCAGCCCCAGGGAGAAAAGCACGCTATGAAGCTCTGCCGTTTCCATCGTTCCCCTTTCTGGGCAGGAAGCGCCTGCCCACGCTGAAGCCCGGCGCGATGCGGGGGCTCAGTCCGTAGTACCCGTCCCCCGGCATGAAGACCAGCGGGTCCAGCCTGGCCGACTCCGGGCGCCCCCGGTCGTCGAGCGCCGACTCCTCGGCCATGCAGGAGACGATCCGCCCCACGAACAGGTCGTGCGACCCGACGGTGAACGTGTGCATCAGCCGGCATTCGAAGCAGAGGGGAAATTCGGCGACCAGGGGGAGCCCCAGCTCCGGGCCGGGCTCCAGGGTCAGCCCCGCGAGGGTGAACTTGTCGTATCTGCGGCCCGACACGATGCCGCAGAAATCCGTCTCGTCCACGTGACGTTTCGAGGGAACGCAGACGCTGAACGCCCCGCGTTCGGTGATGGCCGCGTGGCTGTATCGATCCGGACGGACCGATATCTGGATGGCGGGCGGCTCCGAACAGCAGACGCCCACCCAGGCCAGCGTGACGAGGTTGGGGCGCCCCTCCGCGTCCGTCGTCCCGGCCAGGACGACGGGCGTGGGAAAGCCGGCCGTTATCGGACCAATGTTTTTCTTCATCATCCTACCTCCGTAAGGGTAACGCGAGTGCTTCGGGGGAGGCGCCCCCGAACCCCGACTATTTCAAGCTCAGCAGGCCCTCCGTGATGGCCGCGACGGCCCGGACCCCCTGGATGATGCTGCGCTCGTCCAGGTCGAACCTGCCGTTGTGGTGCGGCGCGGTGATGTCCGAGCCCAGCGCCATGTACGTGGCCCGGCCGCCCTGCTCCTGGACGCGGCGCATCATCCACGTCGCGTCCTCGCTGCCCCCGGCCCGGACGGTATCGACGACCTCGCGGAAACAGTTCAGGGCCAGGACCGACTCCTTGGCCCTCGCGACGAGCTCCTCGTCCCCCGAGGCCGTGGTGCCGGCCCCGGCCTTCACCAGCTCGACCGTCGTGCCGTACATGGCCGCCGCGCCGTTCAGAACCTCGACGGCGCGTGCGTAGACGTAGTCGGCGATCTCCTGGTTCTCGCCCCGGGTCTCCACCTTCATGTCCGCGTGCTCCGCTATGACGTTGCGGCCCGTCCCGGCGTTCAGCACCCCGACATTGACCCGCATCGCCCCGTCCCGGTGCGGCGCGATGGCGTGAAGTCCCAGCGCCGCCGTCGCCGCGGCCAGCAGGGCGTTGCATCCCTCGTGCGGCGCACCCGCCGCGTGGGCCGGTCGGCCCGTGAAGTGCGCGTCGAGCTTCGTCGTGCTGAGATACCCCAGGGAGTTCAGGCCAAACGTCCCGGACGGCACTCCGCCGCCGATATGCATGGCCAGGAAGTAGTCCGATCCGTCGACCACGCCCTTGCGCGTCATGGCGTAGGCCCCGCGGCAGCCCTCCTCGCCGGGCTGGAAGATCAGGCGCACGGTCCCGTTCAGCAGCCCCTCCCTGGCCGTCAACACCTCGGCCACACCCAGCCCGATGGCCGTGTGGGCGTCGTGTCCGCAGGCGTGCATCAGATGCGGGTTGACGCTGGCGAACCCCTCCCGGACGGGCCGATGGTCGGGCGAGGTATCCTCGTCCACCTCCACGCAGTCGATGTCGAACCGCAGCGACACGACGGGGCCGGGACGTCCGGTGTCCAGCACCGCTACGACCCCGGGATAGCGCCGCATCGCCTCGATCCACGCGAGGTTGCCGCCCTGGGTGACCGCACGCCCGATGTGCCGGTCGATCTCCTCCTCCGAAGGGCGCCCCATGACCGCAGAGGTCTCCACCGTGTCCAGGCCGACCCTGGGCTTGCAGCCCAGCCGCTCCAGCCGCTCCGCGATCAGCGACGACGTTCGGAACTCCGTCCAGGCCGCCTCGGGATAGCGGTGGAGGTCCCGCCGGATGTCGATCAGGTCCCGCTCCAGTTTCCTCCAGTCCATTGCGCTGCCACCTCCCCTCCATACTTTAGCACGATCTGTCCCTTTTCTCCCCCGGTCGTCCGCCCGGGGGACGGACTTCATCCGGTCCTTCTCGTTTAAGGCCCTGAAGGAGGCGCGGGAAAACGAAAAAATTATAAAAAGACACGCCGCCATTTCCTCCGCTTCTTGTTATAATGAAAAGCGGTATGGTTTTGAGCCAAGGCAGGTTCGAGCCGAGATGGAAGCGGGAAATCAGGACCTGAAAAAACAAGACAATCCGAAGGGAAGGCCGGTACGATGAACAAGGAAGCGCAAAACAAGGAAGAGTACGTTTACAAACCCGCATGGAGGAGCTTCTGTCTGCACATTGCGGCGATGGTCGCATGTCTCGTGCTGGTCGCCATCGTCTCACTCAATGTCTCCATGGATGCCGCCTATCAGAAAGCTCTATGGGGATTTTTCGTGCTGTTCGTCCTCGTCGTCTTCGGCAATATGTTCTTCAAGCGCATGGAGACCGCGCTGATCGTCCGTCCCGACGAGGTCGCCTTCGAGAAGGGCATCCTGAAGCGGGAGTCCATAGAGATCGGGATGCGCAGCATCCGGACCGTTCAGGTGACCCAGCGGATCATACAGCGCATTCTGAACGTGGGGGATATCGCCGTCGCCTCCTCCGGAACCGACAGCTACGAGATTCTTGTCGCCAACATGCCTTCGCCTCACGATATCCGCAACCAGATTCAGGAGCGCGCGCGCGTTGAGGACAAGCCGCAGACGGACGGGGCGAACGGAGACAAAGCCCGGGCGTAGCGACAGGTTGGCCGTCCCGACGTCATGGGGGAACAATGCGGCACGGGCTCCGGAAAATTCCGAGGCCCGTGTTTTTTGTTCTTCGGGCCGGGGGCGTTCATCCTCCGGCGAGGGCCGAAGCCATCCGGGGAGGGTATAATTTTTTGTGGAGCGGGAGGCTTTGCCCGGCGTTGCTTTTTTGAGAAACGCGGGGCACAAAAACATGGAGGGGCGGGATGTGCCATGCTGTTCAAGACGGCCGAACAGAAATCGACGATAAGGCGTGAGGTCCAGGGGGGAGTCGGGGAGGCTCAGTGTCTTTCCGCTATAGCGCGCGGCGAGGGCCCGGCGGAGAGCCGCTTCAAAATGGTGAGCAGGATGACCTTCGAAGCGGGGTCGAGCATCGGGCTCCACACGCATGAGACGGACGAGGAGATCTACATCGTCCTCTCCGGTAAGGGAATCTATACGGACGACGATGGGTCCCGGCGCGAGGTGGGGCCGGGCGACGTCTCCCTGACGATGCGGGGACAGCGGCATGGGCTCGAGGTATCGCGGGAGGGGCCCCTGACGCTTATGGCCGTGATCGCGGAGTGACGGTCGGCTGGGAAAACTCCTGACCTCGAGGGGACCGGGATGCGGGGCGGCAAAAAAGGGGCCGCCCGGCAGGGCGGTCCCTTTTGTATTCCAGTCCGGCGGGATAGGGGACGGATCAGAACGCCGCCAGCTTCTCCCCCCAGGCCGTGCAGTTCGCAATGGCCGCATCGTCCGGCGTCTCGTTGACCGCCAGGCCGTCGTCCATGAGCGTTACGCCGCCGCTGCGGCAGCGGTCGGCCCACGTGCGCAGCCACTCCCCGTCGCCCCATCCGTAGGAACCGAAGATGGCGACCTTCTTCCCCTTCAGCCCCGGAAGCGCCTCGGCGAAGAACGGCTCCATCTCTCCCTCCTCGATGACCTCGACGCCCATCGAGGGGGACCCGAAGGCCACGACATCGTAACCCGCAAGATCGGCCACGGCAACGTTCGCCACGTTCTTGCACTCCACCGCGGC
Source organism: uncultured Fretibacterium sp. (assembly GCF_963544685.1). Taxonomy (NCBI): domain Bacteria; kingdom Thermotogati; phylum Synergistota; class Synergistia; order Synergistales; family Aminobacteriaceae; genus Fretibacterium; species uncultured Fretibacterium sp. Next base: position 55,566 of record NZ_CAUUGJ010000001.1, read on the forward strand.
GCCCTTTCCCTCGGCTCCCTTGGCGATCGCCTCCGCCATCTTCTCGGTATTGCCCGTGCCCGACCAGTAGACCACCATAATCTTCGACATTCCACAGACCTCCTCGTTCTTTTCGGCTTCCTCGGCCGCAGGGCCCCAGCACTTCGAAGTCCTTGCCGCCTTGGCCGACTACAGACGAAAGCCGTTCCCGTTCAACAGGGAACGGGCCGCGTCGCACTCCGCCCGCCGATACCGCCTGAAGGCGCGGCGGGCCTTCTCAACGTTGCCGTAAACCTTCCAGTACCCCACAGCCAGGCTTTTGGCCCCTCTGTGCTCCAGGAATCCCCTGACGTCCTCGGGAGGATAGTCGAGAAAAAGGCCGATCTCGTGGGGAAACTCGAGGCGAAAGCGCTTCTGGAGGTGCTCCAGGCAGGCGTCCAGACCGAAGGGGAAGAGGTACCCCCGATCCGCAAGGATGTCGCGCACGGCCTTCGAGGCCAGAATCCGCTCCAGCAGCCTGCGCCGATAGATCATGACCAGCGCGCTGCCTGAAGCGGGGGCCGCCCGGCCGTTGAGCAGCACCGCCTCCACGCCCAGGGGATGCAGCCAACTCTCGCCCCGTGCCCTCCACAGAGCCCGGACATCCTCCCCGTCGCGCCTGAGGTTGAGCAGGGTCGCCGCTTTAAGGCCTTTTATTGTTGGCGCCCCAAAACAGAACACGAGGGCTTTGAGATATTCCTCCGTGTCCGTCTCCCGAATCGATTCCATCAAGCTTTGGATAATCGGTTTTTTCATCGCCGCCGCATCCATCGTAAAAGCCTCCCGCCAGCAAAAACTGCCGTAAAGCCCCGCTTGTGGCTCAAACAAAAATTTTTATGTTTGACATTGAAAACTTATATCGAAATGCATTTTTTGTCAAGCAGGAAAAGGGGGATGGGATGACGGCGGCAGGAGAGGGGGACGGGGTTGGTCCCCCGTCAATGTCCAAGCAGGCGGCGTCCGTTGACCCGGAAGTAGAGGGAGGCCAGGAGGAACGATACCGTATCGGTGATGGGGAAGGCGCACCATGCGCCCTTCAGCCCGAAGAGGCCCGACAGGCTCCATACCAGCGGGATGATCAACAGAAACTGACGCAGCACCGAGAAGCAAAGCGAGGGGATTCCCCGCCCGATCCCCTGGTAGAAGCCGGAGAAAAGGATCTGGAAGCCGGCGAACACGATGCCGAACGCAATGAACCGGGCGCCCGTGACGCCCTGGGCGATCAGCTCCGGGTCGTCGGAGAAGATCGCGAAGAGCCGGTCCGGGAAGAGGAGCAGGGCGCAGGAGCCCAGACAGCAGATCACCGTGGCGGTCAGGGCCGACAGTTTGAGGGCCTGCCACACGCGTTTGAGGTTCCCGGCCCCCCAGTTGTAGCCGACGATGGGCACCATCCCCTGGTTCATCCCGAGGATCGGCATCACGATCAGGGAGTTGGTGCGCTGGATGATGCCGTACGCCGCCATCCCCGCATCCCCTCCGTACCTCGCGAAGGTGTTGTTCAGGAACCCGATCGTGAGGGCGATTCCGATCTGATTGAAGAAGGCGGACGTCCCTACCCGGACGATCTCGGCCAGAAGCCTGGGTTGGGGCCGGAGACAATCCGCCCTCAGCCTCAGCACACTTCTTCCGGAGAGGTAATACCAGGCGAGCCAGACCGCCCCCAGCGTCTGGCTGATGGCGGTGGCCCAGGCCGCCCCCGCCACGCCCATCCCGAGGTTGAAGATGAAGACCGCGTCCAGGAGTACGTTCATCAGCCCCGATATCAGCATGGTGACCATGGCGAGCCGGGCGTTGCCCTCGCCCCTCGCGGCGCTGTTGCTGACGATGGAATAGGAGAAGGCCGGGATCGATAGACCCACGATGCGGACGTAGACGATGGAGTCGCGGACGATGGATTCCGAGGCGCCGAGAACGCGCACCAGCGGTTCCGCAAAGAGGGCGATGGCCCATGCCATGATCGCCCCCAGGATCAGCGAGACCGACGTGATCGTCCCCAGTGCGCGTTCCGCACGGTCGACGTCGCGCGCGCCCAGGCTTCTGGATATCAGGGACACCCCGCCCGAGCCAAGCAGCAGGGCGAAGGCCATGACCACGATCTGGACGGGAAAGGCGGAGAAGACGGCCGCGATGCCCTGAGGCCCGACGCTGCGCCCGACGAAAAAAGCGTCCACGACGTTGTAGAGGGATTGAACCAGCATCCCCACCACGGAGGGCGTCGACAGACGCAGAAGAAGTTTCCCCATAGGTTCGCGCCCGAGCGCCTCGACGTCCCGCATCATGCCACCCCTTGTCCTTCGTACCCGGTTTTCCCTTATTTTACGTCATTTGTGCCGACCTTGCCGGGTGCATGTCCAAAATACGGTCGGGCATCGGGATGCGTCATGCGGAGGGCCCCTCCGCCCCCCTTCCGGCCCTGGCCGAGTTCAGGACGGCCAGCAGCGCCACCCCGACGTCGGCGAAGATGGCCTCCCACAGTCCGATGGAGCCGATGAATCCCAGGACGAGAAAGAGGAGCTTGGCGCCCAGCGAGGCCGCGATGTTCTGTCTCACGATGCTGCGCGTCCGCCGCGCGATCTCCGCCAGCTCCGCCACGCGCGAGGGCGAGTCGTTGAGGAGCACGGCGTCCGCCGCCTCGATGGCAACGTCGGAGCCCAGGGCCCCCATGGCGATCCCCACGTGGGCCGAGGCCAGAAGCGGGGCGTCGTTCACCCCGTCCCCCACGAAGGCGGCCGGCCGGCCCTCCATCAGCTCCCGGAAGGCCTCCACCTTCATCTCGGGCAGAAGCCCGGCGCGAAAGCCGTCCATCCCCAGCTCTCCGGCCACGCGTTCCGCGGTGTCCCTGCGGTCTCCCGTCAGCATGTAGCTTCGGATCCCCCTGTCGTGCAGCACTTTGATGGTCCGGGGGGCGTCGGGCCGTATGACGTCCGAGACCGCGACCGTTCCCAGAAAACGCTTGTCCCGCCCCACATAGATCAGGGTGGCCGAAGAATCGCCCCGTGCCTCGAGGGCGTCCACCCCGTTCTCCCGGAGCCACTCGGCCCTGCCCGCATAGAACGCCTCGCCGTTCCGGATGGCGCGCACGCCCTTGCCGGCGGCCTCCGTGGCCTCGATATCCCCGGGGTTGACCGTCCCGAAGGCCTCCCGGACGGAGCGGGCCAGGGGATGTCCCGACAGGGCCTCGGCGACGCGGGCCGCCTCCCGGAGCTCCTTCTCCGCCACCCCCTTTGCGGGGATGACGGCCGTGACCTTGAACACCCCCTCCGTCAGTGTGCCGGTCTTGTCGAAGGCCACTGCGGTGATCCCGCTCATCGCATCGAGGACGCTTCCGCCCTTGACCAGGATGCCCCGCCTCGACGCGGCCCCGATGCCCCCGAAGTACCCCAGCGGCACGGAGATGACCAGGGCGCAGGGGCAGGAGACCATCAGCACCACGAGGGAGCGGTAGAACCACTCCCGCCATCCTCCTCCGAGGACGAGGGGCGGAACCAGAAGCGTCAGCAGGGCGACCCCGAAGATTGCGGGAGTGTACCAGGCCGCGAAGCGCGAGATGAACCGCTCCACGGGGGACTTGTTCGCCGCGGCGCGCTCCACCATGTCCAGCACGCGGGCGATCTCCGAGGACTCGAAGGGGCCGGACGCCTCCACGACCAGCGAGCCGTCCAGGCAGACCGTCCCGCCGTAGACCCTCGAGCCGGCCACGGTGCGCACGGGGACCGACTCACCCGTGATGGAGGCGGTGTCGACCTGAGACTCCCCGGAGACGACCGTGCCGTCCACCGGAATCCTCTCCCCCGGCCGGACCACCACCTTCATGCCCGTCGTCACGGCCTCCGGGGGGAGGTCCTCGATGTCGTCCCCATCCAGAACGTGGGCTACCTTGGGCTTCTCGGCGAGCAGGGCCCGGACGGACCGGCGCGAACGGCCCGCCGCCCGCCCCTGTAGCCACTCCCCAAGCTGATAGAGGACCATGACGGCCAGGGCCTCCGGCAGTTCCCCCAGGCCGACGGCCGCCAGGGATGCCCCGCCCATGAGGGTGAACTCGTTGAAGAAGTCCCCTCTGCGCAGGCTGCTCCACCCGTGGCGCAGCACCGGCATTCCGCAGAGCAGCCAGGGGACGCCGTAGAAGATCCCGCGCCGGACGGGCGGGAGCGAATCGCCTATGAAGAACCCCACAAGCAGGACCAGAAGCCCCATGAACTGAACGGCGAGCTCCCAGAAGTCCGGCTCGTCCTCCTCCCCGGAATGGCCCGAGCAGATACCGCAGCACCCCTCGCACCCGTGTTCCTCGTATCCGTGCTCTTCCATGGAACCGTGTCCGTGGGGTTCGTCATGGCCGTGACCGCAGCCGCAGGCTTCCCCGCAGGCATCTTCGTCGTGGTGATGTTCGTGATATCGGTGTGCCGGTCGATGTTCGTGATGTCCGCCGCAGCCTTCCTCATGTCCGTGTCCTCCGCAGGGGATGCCGTCCCCCGGCCCGAGTTTCATCTCCGCACCGCTCATGGCTTCGCCCTCCAATCCACATTCCAATGGTCCGCACCCCACGGGCCTCCGCGCTCCGACAGGGCCGGAGGACGGGGCGCGGAAGATCACACCAGGCGGGAGAACTGCTCCAGGGCCCCGGAGAGGCGGTCCAGGACCTCTTCGCCGTTGCCCTGCCGGATGCCGTCCAGGACGCAGTGGTGCAGGTGTCCCTCCAGGATGTACTGCCCCACCTTGTGCAGGCCCGCCTTGACCGAGCCGATCTGGATGAGGATGTCCTCGCAGGGCTTGTCCTCCTCCACCATCCGCACGAGCCCGCGTACCTGCCCCTCGATCCTCCTGAGACGGCGAACGATGTCCTTCTCATCGATGCATTGCAGCATGAAACCCCATCGCCCCTCTCGATACCCCTATGGGGTATTCATATACCCCTCTAGGGTATCTTTTTTTCGGAAGATGTCAAGAAAAATCATAGGGATTGGCGGCGCTGGCGGAAATGGCCGTAGCCCGGCCGCCTCCGGGCGGAGGGCGGTATAATGAGGAAGCGCGGGCCTGGCCCGCTCTTTCGATTTCGGCTTCGTTAGGGGGGACGTATATGCCGCTCCAGGATTTTTCGAGGGCCGAGGCGGCGGCGCTTCTGCCGGGCCGTCCGGCCGACATGCACAAGGGGGACCGCGGGCGGCTGCTCGTCGTGGGCGGCTCCGACCGTTATCCGGGCGCTCCCGCCCTGTCCGCCCTGGCGGCGCTGCGCAGCGGAGGCGGGGTCGTCAGCCTGCTCTCGTCCCCCGCGGTGTGCGCCGCCTGCGCGGTGCGGATCCCCGAGGTCGTCCATCTGCCGGAGGCGGGGGACTGGGCCCGGACGGCCTTGAACGAGGCTCCCTCCCTTGCCGCTGCGGTCCTGGGGCCGGGGCTGGGGCGCGCGGCCGAGTCCCTGAACGTGGTTCGGGAGCTCTGGGTCCGATGGCCCAAGCCCCTTCTGGTGGATGGCGACGGCCTGTTCGCCCTGTCCGGCGTTGCGGTCGAGGCCTGTCCCCCCCGGGACGACGCGGTGCTGACCCCCCACGAGGGGGAGGCCGCCCGCCTTTTGGGGATCTCGTCGGATGCCGTGCGAGGCGATCGCCCGAGCGCGGCGCGGCGACTGGCGGAGCGTTGGGGCTGCGTGCTGCTCAAGGGGAACCCCACGATTGTGGCTTGGCGCGGGGAGGAGGCGGCCCGCCGTTTGAGCTGGGGCGGGCCGGAGCTCTCCGTCCCCGGCTCGGGCGATGTGCTCTCCGGCTGTATCGGGGCCTTCCTGGCGATGGGGCTTGCGGCGCGGGACGCGGCGCTGTTGGGCGCCTCCCTGCACGGCATGGCGGGGGCCCGCCTGCGCTCCGGAGGCGTGGACGGCGTGCTGGCCTCCGAGATTGCGGATGCCCTGCGTCCTGCGATAGAGGCGCTGCGTTCATGAGGCGCCGGCGGGTGGACTGGGACGAGGAGATTCGGAAGACGGACCGCATCCGGAGGAGAGGGTTCGCCCTGAGCGCCCTGAGCCTCGCCGTGGCCCTGGGGGTCATCTTCGGGGTGGGACGGATGGGCGGCGTCGACGTCTCCATGCCGCGCAAGGTCGTCGCGATTGCCTGTCTGGTCCTTGGCGTCTTCCTGTTTCGCGTTGTCCTGAGGCGGCGCGAGCGCCTGCGGCGGGAGCGCGAGGAGAGGGAATCCGAGGGGAGGGAATCATGAGGGCGGCGTTTCGGATCGCCTCCCGGTCCGAGGCGGCGACGCGGTGCCTCGGGCGGGTCCTGGGGATGGCCCTGCTGCCCGGCGTGACCGTATTGCTCGCGGGGGATCTGGGGGCCGGCAAGACCGCCTTCGTCAAGGGGGTGGGGGACGCGCTGGGCTTTGACGGCGTGCGCAGCCCCTCCTTTACCCTGATCAACGAGTACCGCACGGAGCGCTTCCTCCTGGCCCATGCGGATCTCTACCGTCTGGACCCCGAGGGGGTGGACGAGCTGGGCCTGGAGGAGTACGCCGGGGCCGGGGATGCCGTGCTGATGGTGGAGTGGCCGGAGCGCTGGCGCTTTCCGCCGGGGGCGGAGGTGCTGAACGTGGCGCTGGGTGTGCGGGGGGAGGAGGAACGCGTATTCGAGGTTCGCTCCGTCGGGGAGCGGGCGGACGAGGCGGCGGACGCCCTGCGCGCCGGTGCGAAGGACTGCCCCGGTGCGGAGCTTTTGTGAATGGCCCGGAGGAACCCCTTGAGGCTCGGAGGAATCCCCTCGATGAACTCGATGAAGAAAATGAAAGATGATGTGATGTTGGTCCTGGATTGCAGCCTGCGCCTCACCGGCGCGGCCGTCGCTCGGTGCGGCGAGGTCCTGTCGCGGGAGAGCAAGGACCTGGGGCGGCGGCAGGCGGCGGAGCTGCCTCTGATGGCGGAGCGCGTCCTGGCGGCGGCGGGCATGACGTTCGCCGACATCGGCTTGATGGCGGTGACGAGCGGCCCCGGGTACTTCACGGGCATCCGCGTGGGCGTCGCCTATGCGGCGGCGCTGGCCTACGGGCTGGGGGTGCGGATCGTCCCCGTATCGTCCCTGGAGATGCTGGCCTCGTCCCACCCGGCCTTTTCGGAAGGGGAGGTCCTGGCGGTGGTCTACGCGGGGCGCGGGTTCGTCTACGCGGCCTCGTTCGGCTCCGGATCCGATGCCCTTCCCGTGGGCGAGTACGGAGGGGAGCCCCTGGGGGCGTGGATGAAGGGGCATTCGGGGGCCGCCGCGGTCTCCGACGACCCTGGCCGTGCCGCCGAGGCCGCGGGGCTGACCTTCCTCATCATCCCGATTCGCCCGGACGTCGCGAAGGCGGCCGAATTGGCGTGGGACCGGCGCGCCCGCGCGGTCTCGCCTCTCGAGCTCCGGGCCGTGTACTGCCGGGCGCCCCAGGGGACGGTCTGATCCGTATTTTGGGTCGCCGAGTTTGTTCGTCGTCGGCGGTTTCCCGGACGGGGATTGTCGGGTATCATTGACGAGGATGCTTTGTACGATGCTGCAGCGTACGCTTGGGAGGCGATGCGGGCATCGCCTTTGGAAAATCGGGAAAATTGTCTGAAGCGGAGTGATGTCCTCAAAATGTGCGGGATCATGGGTTACACGGGCCCGCGGCGGGTCGTCGATGTCGTCGTGGGCGGGTTGGAATGTCTGGAGTATCGGGGGTACGACTCCGCGGGGATCGCCGTCGCGGGGCCGAAAGGCTTGGGCATGGTGAAGTGTGTGGGCAGCGTGGCCAACCTGAAGGCGAAGCTGGAGACCACCCCTCTGGAGGGCAGCGTGGGGATCGGACACACGCGGTGGGCGACGCACGGCGGGGTCACCGACGAGAACGCCCACCCCCACGCCGACCCGAGTCGAAAGGTCGTCCTCATCCATAACGGCATCGTGGAGAACTTTCACGAGCTCCGGCAGGAACTGAGCGCTCAGGGCGTCGCCTTTCTCTCCGAGACCGATACCGAGGTCGCGGTCTGCCTCATCGCCCGGCTCTACGCCCTCAACGGCGGCAATCCCCAGGAGGCCCTGCGCGGGGCGTGCCGTCGCTTTCGGGGCTCCTTCGCCTTCGTCGTCCTGTTCACCGACCTGCCGGACCGCTTCTACTGCGTGCGCAAGGGGCCCCCGCTGATCCTCGGGGCCGCGGAGGGCGAGGCCTTCTGCGCGTCGGACGCGACGGCGCTGCTTCCCTACACCCACGACATCCTCTTCATGGAGGACGATCAGATCGCCGAGCTCTCGGCGAAGGGGATCGCCCTGTCGGACTTCGAGGGCCGTCCGCTCCCGGCCGAGCTGAGCACGGTCGACTGGGACCCCGAGATGGCCTCCAAGGGGATGTATCCGCACTTCATGCTCAAGGAGATCGAGGAGCAGGGCGGCGTGCTGCGGCGTACCCTCGCGGGGCGCCTGGTGGAGGACTCCATCGACCTGAGCGCGGAGGTTCCCCTGACGGACGAGGAGGCGGCCTCGCTGCGGCGCATCCAGCTCGTCGCCTGCGGAACGTCCTACTACGCCGCGCTGGCGACGGCGGGGCTCTTCGACCGCTTCACGGGGCTGGACCTCCGCGTGGAGACGGCGTCGGAGTATCGGTACGGCGATGCCGTCTGCGACCCGTCGACGCTGTCGGTGTTCGTCTCCCAGTCCGGGGAGACGGCGGACACCCTGGCCGCGGCCCGGGGGGCCAAGGCCAAGGGAGCGCGCTGTCTGGCCGTGACGAACGTCGCGGGTTCGTCCCTGGCCCGGGAGGTCGGCGCCTTCCTCGAGCTGCGCGCGGGACCGGAGATCGGGGTCGCGGCTACGAAGACCTTCATGGGGCAGCTTGCGGCCCTGACCCTGCTGGCCCTGTGGATCGGGAAGCGGCGCGGGAAGCTCTCGCCGCAGGACGAGTCCCGGCTTGCCGGGGAGCTGAAGCTCCTGCCCCTCAAGGTGGAGGAGCTCATCGCCCGGAGCCGTTCGCTCAAGGACGTTGCGGAGCGCCGGCTCGAGGCCCGCGGGTTCCTCTTCATCGGCCGCGGCGCATCCTATCCCGTGGCGCTGGAGGGGGCCCTGAAGCTGAAGGAGATCTCCTACGTTCACGCCGAGGCTCACTCCGCGGGGGAGATGAAGCACGGCCCCATCGCCATGCTGGACGAGACGATGCCCGTCGTGGCCCTGCTGCCGCGGGACCGCATATTCGAGAAGACCCTGTCCAACGTCCAGGAGGCCCGGGCCCGGAGGTCCCCGATCATCGCCATAGCGACGGAGGGCGACCCCGACGTGCCGCGTTTTGCGGACGACTGCATCTTCGTCCCAGGGACGGAGGACGAGCTGACGCCGTTCCTGACGGTGATCCCGCTGCAGTACTTCGCGTACTACCTGGCGTACCTGATGGGGCGGGAGATCGACAGGCCGAGGAATTTGGCCAAGAGCGTCACCGTGGAGTAATTTCAATTCCAAATCACTTGTATACTTCGTGATTTTTGCTCGCCTTGCTCGACGTACTGTTGTGTACGCCCTCGCTTCGGATCGCAAAAGCCGCTTCGTCTACAAGCGATTTAGGGAAGCGCTGATTAAAACAAGAACGCATATTTTGCCAAAGGGAAATATGCGAAACGTCTATAAAAAAGCTCCAGCGCTTCCCTAAAAATTAACATGGGGGCTTCGCCCCCAAGCCCCCACGCCGCTATCCCGATAGCGGCGGCCCCGGCAAGTTTCTTCCTCAAAATAGGCAAGCTGGGGTACCACCGGGGGGCTTCATGGATTAAATCAGCGTTTTCTTAAAAACTGGAATGGAGTATACGTGTTAAGGAAGGGGAGTCCCGTGGAAAACATCGTCATCATAGACTGCGGATCGCAGTTCACCCAACTGATCGCGCGGAGGGTTCGGGAGCTGCACATCCACAGCGTCGTACTGTCGTGGGATGCCCCCCGAAGCCGCATCGCGGAGCTCGCCCCGCTGGGCGTCATCGTCTCCGGTGGTCCCGACAGCGTCAACGAGCCGGGGGCCATCGCCGTCGACCGGGGCCTCTTCGACCTGGGGGTCCCCATCCTTGGGATCTGCTACGGGATGCAGCTCATGACGAAGGTGCGGGGTGGGACCGTCGCCTCGGGCGAGCGTCCGGAATATGGGGTCACGCCCATAGAACGGCGCGGGGAGTCCGCCCTTTTCAAGGACCTCGCCGACAACCTGGAGGTCCTGATGAGCCACGGCGATCGGGTCGCCGCGGTGCCGCCGGGGTTCCGGGTCACGGCGGAGACGGCCCACGGCGTCATCGCCGCCATGGAGGACGAGGAGGGCCGATGCTTCGGCCTCCAGTTCCACCCGGAGGTCGTCCACACCCAGCAGGGGACGCGGATCCTGAGGCAGTTCCTGTTCGAGGTCTGCGGCTGCAGGGGGGACTGGAACCTGGGGGACTGGATCGAGGACGCCGTGGCCGATATCCGCGAGAGGGTCGGGGACGGGCGCGTCGTCTGCGGTCTGTCGGGCGGCGTGGACTCGAGCGTCGCCGCCGCGCTGGTGCATCGGGCCATCGGCCCTCAGCTGGAGTGCATCTTCGTCGACCATGGGCTGATGCGCCTCAATGAGGCTTGTCAGGTCATGGATTCCTACAACGGGCTGGGGCTGTCGGTCCGCCACGTGGATGCCTCGGAGCTCTTCCTGGGCAAGCTGGCCGGGGTTACCGACCCGGAGAAAAAGCGCCGCATCATTGGGGGCCTTTTCATCGAGGTGTTCGACGCCGAGGCGGCGAAGGTCGGCCGCGTGGACTGGCTCCTGCAGGGCACGATCTATCCCGACGTCATCGAGAGCGGCAGCAAGAAGGGCTCGGTGCTCATCAAATCGCACCACAACGTGGGCGGACTGCCGGAAAAGATGAAGCTCCGCCTGCTGGAACCGCTCCGGGATCTCTTCAAGGACGAGGTCCGGGAGCTGGGACGCCTCATCGGCGTGCCGGACGCGATCGTGAACCGGCAGCCCTTCCCGGGGCCGGGGCTCGCGGTGCGCTGCCTTGGCGAAATCACGAGGCCGCGCCTCGACACGCTGCGCGCCGCCGACGCGATCTTTCGCGAGGAGCTGCAGAGGGCGGGGCTCTACGAAAAGATCTGGCAGTCCTTCTGCGTCCTGCTCCCCGTGCGGACGGTCGGCGTGATGGGGGACGGACGCACCTACAACGAGGTGCTGGCGCTCCGCGCGGTGAACTCCCAGGACGCCATGACGGCCGATTGGGTGCGCATCCCGCCGGAGGTCCTGGATGTGACAGCCCGGCGCATCTGCAACGAGGTGCGCGGGATCAACCGCGTGGTGCTGGACGTGACCTCGAAGCCGCCCGCGACAATCGAGTGGGAGTAAATAGGAGGTAAGGCGTCATGAAATTTGCATTTCTGATTATGGGAGATTTCAATATCGAGGCGGACAGGGCGTCGATCCATGACGGTACGGCCCGGATCGTCGGCGTCGCGAGCATAGGGGAGGCGAAGGAGGAGGCGCTCAGGCTGGAGCGCGAGGGCGTCGGCTGCATAGAGCTTTGCGGCGCTTTCGGAGAGGACGGAGCGAGAGCGATCATCGAGGCGACGGGAAACAGGATTCCGATCGGCTATGTCACGCATTTCCCGGAACAGGACGAGGTGTATCGCACCGCCTTTTCCGGCTGAACGCCTCCGGTTCGCGGGGTTGGGTTTTTGAGGAGGATCTGAATTCCATCCCCGCAGCCCCTGGGAACGTGAAACGAGAATACAAATGGACTCATTTGCACGCTCTTTGCCCAAGGGGCTCGACTTCCGGGAGGCTCGGAACGACGATGTTCTGCGGATTGCGGAACGCCTGAACAATCGCTCCCGGAAGTCTCTTGGCTTTCGTGCCCCTAATGAGGCATTTTTCAAGTTGCCTGTTGTGTTTGGCTTGACAATCTAGCATGGAAAAATATATGGAAGCGTTACTGTATGAGGACACTAGGTAGGAGGTGTTTTATTTGGATAAGCAAGTGTGTAACCTGACTGTTTTTCTTATGAAGGACCATGTTCAAGAGTTTAAAGACTGCCTAAAAACTCCGAACTCACTTTCTTTATCCAAATTAAAATCTCAGTATGGCTTAGATGGGGAAATCTACTATTGCGGCAGTAACAAAAGGTTTCCTCGTTGGAAGCCATATTTAGATGAACTTTCAAACGAACCTATAAACATTTCAGAAAATGCCTCAAACAAAGCTGTTGTCCTTATACATATTCAAAATAGAATCATGGCCATGGTGTTCGGATACGGACGATCGTTTCTTAGAGAAGAATGTCTTGAACGTAATTTTGGCCTCAAAGTTGCGCTCAATATTATTAATCCCAACAAAATGAGAAGTATTAATGCGGCGACAATAGAAGATATGGTTGTTACAACACAACGCCAAGCAAGCTATAGCACTACCCAAGATGAATTTGGTCTAAATGTAACAAATGATATTATGAAAGGACTCACTGGAGAGCCAGACGACCCTGTCTATGGGAAACATATAAGTGGTAAAGATCCTTTAGTTGTATCTGTGCTTATGGAAGGTACGGAACTTAAGGAAAAACTTCGACTCTATTATGATGCTTATAAAGAGGAGAGATATAAAAAGATAGGCTCCTCGCTATCAGGAGTGGTTGGTTTATAAAAGGCTACCGTTATGGTATCT
>NZ_CAUUGJ010000002.1:0-57944 GCF_963544685.1 uncultured Fretibacterium sp.
GGAGCTCTGGGGGATCAGAATCCAGCTCAGGTGAAGGGCGAGCTGCAGGCACGCCGCCCAGAGGGGAATCTGGATATTTGGGGCGAGGCGGTTCAGGGATTTGTTCCTGAGGACATGCCAGACGCTGCCGTAAACGCCGAAGGTGAAAAAATAAAGGAAGAAGAGCATTCCCCCCGACACCCGCTTCATGGAGAGAAGGCCTTTCCTTTTCTTTTCCTTCAGGATCGCCTCGAGATTGTCCGCCGCGTGTGGCGTGGCCGCACCGCAATACTCACATCGTTCGGCCCCGATGGGCAGGGCCGCGCCGCAGTGTCTGCAGTTCATGTTCGAATCCTTTCCTCCATTTGCCGAGCAAATTGGGGAAGGGCGTCCCCGACGTTCTTCCCTGACCTCATTGTGATTGGAAAGGAATGCCATGTCAAGCCTTGGGAGGCTGGATCGGGGCGGGATCAGGGGTGGTATTTCCCGTCCCGGGGCATCCTGTCGGGATGAAAACATCATCTGTTGAGATAAAAACGTAAAATGAATGAGTTTTTGTTCCGTATTTTGGGAGGAATGGGATAGAATAAGAGAAAGTGCCTGGAAGACTCCGGGGAGCTTCGTCTGAGTGGGGTGCCATGGCTGAGCAAACGTTTTGAAGAGCGGATTTCCCCTGCAGACGAGGGATATTTTCGGGAAAGGATGTCGAAAATTGTTTACGGAGCTCAAGAGATTTTGTGCGATGCGGATGGGAAGATTTTTTGTTTTGGTGCTGGGCCTTTCGTTTTTCCTGGGGATCTCGGCTTTCTGGACGTCACCCGCAAAGGCTGGAGACGTCGAGGTTGTTTCCAAGAAGTCCGGAGTAAAGAGCCGCGGGTCCGTCCGTAAGGCCTCGCTCAGGAGGAGAGGTTCTCGGAGAAAGAGCGGCAGAATTTTCGCATCGGGAAACGGATCGGTCAAGAGTCCCTGGATCGTTCGCACGGCGGCCCAGATGGAGGCCCTGGCCCAATCCGTCAATCAGGGCAATTCCTATTCCGGTCAGAGGATTCGCCTGATGGCCGACCTCGATTTGAGCGGCAGGCGCTGGAATCCCATCGGTTTTTACCGGGAGCGCGGAAGCCGCCCGTTCAAGGGCGTCTTCGACGGGAACGGCCATGTCGTGCGCGGGCTCAACATCGAGGCTCCGGCCGCGGGCATGGCGGGACTCTTCGGGGTATTGGAGGGGGCGACCGTCGTGAGGCTCACCATCGAGGACGCCTCCGTATCGGGCGGCTCCAATGTCGGCATTCTGGCGGGGCTTGCCGTACGCTCCGAGTTGAAGAACTGTTCCGTATCCGGCAGCGTGCTGGGCACGGAGAACGTGGGAGGGATGATCGGGAAGGCCTCCGAGAGCCGGATGTCCGGGCTTTCCTTCTCGGGGACGATCAAGGGCCGCGCATCGAGTGCCGGGGGACTGATCGGATCCATGTTCGGCACCGTTCTCGCCCGAGCCGAGGTCCGCGGGGAAATTTCGGGCCAGGATAACGTCGGCGGACTGGCGGGCAACGTCCGTCAGGGAGAGCTGAGCGAGGTGAGGACCCGCGAGCTGGGGGTACAGGGCCGCAAGACGGTTGGCGGCCTGATTGGCTTCGCCTCCGATTCCGTCATCATCCGCCGGTCCCTCTTCGACGGGATGGTCGAGGGCAAGGAGAATACAGGCGGGCTTGTGGGCTGGGTGGAGTCCGGGACCCTGACCGACAACACCGTCTCCGGCTCCGTCCTGGGATGGGAGCGGACGGGCGGGGTGGCGGGGCTCTGGGTCAACGGCCTGGCACGGCGCTGCATCGTGGAGGCCACTGTCAGCGGAACCGCGGGAGTGGGCGGCTTCGCGGGCCGGATGGAGAGGGGAATCGCGGATCGCTGCGAGACACTGGGCTACGTCGAGGGAGGCAAATCGGTCGGGGGCCTGGTCGGGGAGATGGTCTCCGGAAGACTGGAAAATTGCATGGCGTCCGGAAGTGTGAAGGGGGTTCTGACGTCGGGAAGGGAGATCGGCAGCACCTCCCGATAAGGATCCGAAAGCCCGTTCAGAAAGTGCGGGGCGCCTCCGAGGGGCGCCCCGTGTTTCTTCCCTAGCTGTTGAACTTCCGGATTTCGTAGCCCGTGAACTGGGCCGCGATGCTCAGGGCCTCCCGCTGGGGTTCGCCGGGCGCGACGCCGGAGTCCGAGGCGAGGGCGACGAACCCCTCGATGCTCTTGCCGTCATGGATCGGGACCAGATACTGCATGTGTTCGAGCTCCTTCCATGAGGCGGCGTCCAGCCCCCAGGAGCCGAGGAGCTCTGCAGCCGGGGTCTGCTTCAGGTCGTAGAGCGGCTGCAGGCTGCGGGAGACCTCGCATCGCCGGGAAGCTCGCAGGACGGTATGGTCCGAGCAATCCCTGACGCCTCCGGAACGATGCTCCGCCAGGGCGTAGCCCCCGTGTTCCCCGTCCCACACGGACAAAAGACATTCCGACATCTGCCCCATCTCCAGGAACACATCCGCGGCGAGGGCCAGGAAACGGCTGCGGTCCCCCTCGTCCCTCAGGGCTTTCAGGACGCTGGAGAGGGAGAGGATCGTGAAGTCCCTCGAGGAGGCCTGAGACGCCGCCAGGGTGTTCTTCGAACGGAGGCTGTTGATGGCGAGGGCGCGGGAGGCGAGATTTCCCAGGAGCTCGAGGAAATGAAGCATCTCGCCGTCCGGGAGGTCCTCCCATTCCAGGATGCAGAAGAGCCGCGTCTCCGCCTCGGCGATGGGAAGCACGGCCCGATAGGGGGCGGAACCCTGGTCCAGGACCGGCGCGGAGGGAAGGATGGCCTGCGCGTAGATGCCCTCGCGCGGCGGAAGGGCGTCCATCTTCCCGGCCAGGAGGCTCAGATGGCCTCCTTCGTCCTTCAGAATGGAGATGGACCTCGGAAACAGGCTCTCGCGAAGGACGTCCGCGACGAACGAGGCGAAGTATTCGAGGGGCATGGGCTCGAATATGGAGGCCAGGGTGCTCTTCGTTGCCAGGATCATGTAGGAGAGGCGGGAGAGCTTGCCCTCGTTGGCGTCGACCCTCTGAAACTGCTGCCAGAGCCGAACCATGCCGGCGTAGGGCTTCAGTTCCTCCAGCAGGGACTCGTCGGCCTTTTCCCTCAGCAGGACATAGACCTCCCAGTGGGGCCCGCGCATGCGCAGAGCCCACGGCCATTCTTCCTTCTCCGTCCGAGCCTGTTCCAGCTCGCAGGGGGACACGGCGGGGCGGCTCGAGAAAAGGGAACCCAGGCGAAGGCCCTCGCCCGGCAGAATGAGCTGCGTCGGGTTCACTCCCACAGCGTCGAGGATATGGAGGTCCGCCCCTCGGGGAACCAGGATGAGGGCGGACGGGACCCTGAGGGCAAGAAAGTCCGTAAGCGATTTCAGCGCTCCTCCGGACAAGACAAAATCCATCTGTTCGTACAGGTTGTTCACGAGCTGTTCACCTCCGGCCAGTATGACGCCCGCTCGACGTTGGCATCCGAGGCGGCGCGTGGTACGCCCTTGGAAGCATCCGCGTGTTGCCTTCTCCCGCCGGCGCATTTCATCTTTTTGATAAACGGGGCGGATCGGGATAAAATTTCCCTCGTATTGTATACTTTTTTTGTTGTAAAATCGACAGAGCAGGGCTCATGCTGAAGTTTTTATGGAGGTAACGGATCATTATGGGAGAGGCAGTGCTTCGTAAGGTTGGCGTTGAGGTGCATGGAATTCGTATGCCCGTGATCCGCAGGGGCGACGACCTGGTGAAGATGGCAGCGGAACACCTCGTCGAGGCCGCGGCATCGGGCTACGCGCCCTTTACCATCAGGGACCGCGACGTGGTGGGGGTCACGGAGTCCCTCGTGGCGAGGGCGCAGGGCAATATCGTCACTCTGGAGGAGATCGCCGCGGACGTTCGCGACAAGATCCCGGAGGGGGATGCGGCGGTCGCCTTTCCCATCCTCAGCCGCAACCGGTTCATGTCCCTGCTCGACGGGATCGTCCGGGGCATCCGGGGAAAGGTGCATCTCTTCCTCTCCTTCCCCTCGGACGAGGTGGGCAACCAGCTGATCGACCCCGCCGAGTACCTCAAACGTTCCTCGGGAATGCCGGAGTGCTTCGGCACGGCGGAGTACGACGCGCGGTTCGGGCGCTATAGGCATCCCTTCACGGGGGTGGACTACGTGGAGCTCTACAAGGACCTGGCCCCGGGAAGGATAGAAATCCACTTCACGAACAACCCGCTGCGCATCCTGGACGTCACCTCCCGGGTGGTGATGGCGAACATCCACAATCGAGTCCTCTATGCCGGCCTTCTGCGGGAAAGGGGGGCTTCGGTCTGGACCCTGGATCAGATCTGCACGGAACCGCGCTCCAATGGGGGCGGTTACAATCCCGAGTTCGGGCTTCTGGGGTCCAACTACTCTCAGGAGGGGACCGTCAAGCTTTTTCCTCGCGATGCGGGACCCTTCGCGCGCAGCCTCCAGCAGGAGATCCTTCGACTCACCGGGCGCAGGGTCGAGGTCCTGGTCTACGGGGACGGCGCCTTCAAGGACCCCGTCTGCGGGATCTGGGAGCTGGCCGACCCCGTCGTCTCTCCCGGATACACGGACGGCCTGAAAGGCACCCCCTCCGAGATCAAGTTCAAGATGATCGCGGACAACGCCCAGGGGGACGCGGAGGAGGCCGTTCGCAGCGCCATCCGCTCGAAGCCCGCCGCAAGCGGAAGGGAGTCGGGGCTGGCGGAGGAGAAAAACGCCCTCGGGACCACCCCGAGGCGCTATACGGATCTTCTGGGCTCCCTGTGCGACCTCGTCTCCGGGAGCGGGGACAGGGGCACCCCCGTCATTCACATCTCGGGTTACTTCGACTCGTACATCGACGGATAGTCCTGCCGTAAGAGCTCGACGGCACGAGCCGGAGGATCGAACTGGAGGATTGAGCCGAAAGACTGAGGAGGGGACCGATCGTGAGGCGGACTTTTTTTCTCGCCATTTCTCTCGTGATCCTTGCGTCGTTCGCTTCGTTCACCCCGATGCCCGTACTGGCTTTGCCCCTGCGGGCTCGGGCGCTTTTCATCGGGGACATCATGGCCCACGATCAGCAGCTGGACGCTGCGGCGACGAGGAGAAACGGCGCCGTGGAGTGGGACTTCGCCCCGCAGTTCCGAAGGGTGCGGCCGCTCTTTTGGGGCGATGCCCTGATCGTCGGGAACCTGGAGACGACGTTCGCCGGCCCCGAAAGGGGGTACGCCGGGTATCCCTTGTTCAACACCCCGGACTCGCTTGCGGACGCGCTGGTCGGTCTGGGGGTCCACGTCGTCACCCTGGCGAACAACCATATCCTGGACCGTGGAGCGGGAGGCGCGCGCCGGACCGTCGAGGTCCTGAACCGGGCGGGCATCCTGTGGACGGGGCTGGGGCTGGACGACGTTCCCAAAAACGACGCGCTTCTGGTGGAACATGGGGGGCTGAGATGGGCTTTCGTCAACTACTCCTACGGGAGCAACCGGCTTCTCTCCTCGAGCGACGTCCACCTCAACGTGATCTCGGACTCGGCGATATCCGAGGGGCTCGCACGGGCGCGGACCCTGAGCCCCGACATCATCGCGGCCTGTTTCCACTGGGGGGAGGAGTATCATTTCGTCCCGTCGGCCCATCAGAGGAGGGCTGCCGAGGCGGCGTTGGCAGGGGGGGCCCATCTGGTCATCGGGACCCACCCTCATGTTCTGCAGCCGATGGAGGTCAGCGTCGCCTCCTCGGTGCATGGTACCGATGCCCGGCTCGTCGCATGGTCCCTGGGGAACTTCGTGTCCTTTCAGCGGACGCTGCCCCGGGAACGCAGCTGCGTGCTCGCGGTCGAGGTCGAAAAAGCGGCCGAGGACGAGGGAGCCCGTTTGGTCCGTGTCTCCGTCGCTCCGACGCGGGTGGCCCTCGTCCCCTCGGGCGGGCGGCGGCGGGCCGAGGTCGTCTACGCCGGAACGGGGGGGAGCTTCAACCATGCGGGGCTCCCCGCGTCGGAGCTGGACCGGACGCGGAGGGCCGGAACGCGCGTTCTGGACTTTCTGGGCGCGGGCGGCGAGCCCGACGAAAACGGCTTCTATACGCTCTGGAGCGCCGAGGACCCCGGACGTCTCCCCATCCCCAGGCTCAAATCCCCCCGCGATTGACGAATAGGGATGAATCCATAGGATGACGATTCGCCGTACGTTTCTGCTGGCGTGCCTTGCCGCCGCTTTGTCCTGTGCCTCTCCGGTCCTTCCGGCCGGTGCGGCCCGGATCGACTGGTTCCTGCAGCCCGTATGGGAACGGGCCTCCCGGTTCTCCGAGGGGCTCGCCGCCGTACGATCCGGCGGGTATTGGGGCTACATCGAACCGGGAGGGCGCTGGGTCGTGGGGCCGACCTTGTCGGATGCCCACCCCTTCAGGGAGGGGGCCGCGGCCGTCTCGGTGCGGGGCCGCTGGGGGTTCGTGGACAGGAAGGGGAAATTCATCATCCCTCCGGCCTTCGAAGCCGCCGGGGCCTTCTGTGAGGAACTCGCCGCGGTACGGTCCGCGGACAAATGGGGATACATCGACCGGTCGGGCCGGCTTGCGATACCCGCCAGCTTCGACCTGGCCGGCGACTTCTATCAGGGGCGGGCGGCGGTGGCGCTTGAGGGACGTTATGGGTTCGTCGACCGACGTGGAAAATGGGCCGTCGCCCCGGTCTACGATGGAGCATGGCCCTTTGTGGAGGACCGCGCGGCGGTCCTCGTAAAGGGAAAACTGGGGTTCCTGGGCCTCTCGGGGGAAACCGCCGTCGAGCCGCGCTACGATCCCGTGCTGGGCGGAAAGGTTTTCTCCGGGGGCGTTTCGGGGGTTGCGCTTCAAGGTCTCTGGGGGTTCATCGATTCGGCTGGAGACTGGGCCGTGGAGCCCTCGTACGAGGCGGTCCTGGATTACAGCGAGGGCCTGGCTGCGGTGCGCCGCGCGGGGCTCTGGGGCTTCATCTCCTCGTCGGGAGAGCTGGCGATCCCCTATGCCTTCCAGGACGTGATGTCCTTCTCGGAGGGGGCGGCCGGTGCGGCCAGCCAGGGACGATGGGGCTACATCGACCGCCGGGGCGCCTGGATGGCCGACCCCGTCTACCTGGAGGCCTGGCCCTTCTCGGAGGGCCTGGCCCCGGCACGCAGCGCCTCCAACGGCAGATGGGGCTATGTGGGACGCAGCATTCCGCCCCTTTTCGGAGGGCGGAGCTTTGAGGAGGCCGGGACCTTCGCGGATGGGCTCGCCCTTGTGGGCGAGGGGGCCAAAAAGCGTTACATCGACGTGCAGGGACGGGACGCCTTCGAGGGGATGTTCGCGGATGCCCGGGATTTTTCGGAGGGGCTGGCCGCCGTGCTCTCCGGGGACCGTTGGGGGTACATCGACCGTAAGGGGCGTATGGTGATCCCCCCTCGTTTCGAGGCGGCGGGCCCCTGCTCCGGGGGGCTGCTCGCGGTCCGCATGAGGGGACGATGGGGATTTATCGACAAAAATGGAAACTGGGCCGTGAAGAACGCCCATGAGGAGGTCTGGCCCTTCTCGGAGGGACTGGCCGCGGTCCGGAAGGGGAAGAAGCTCGGCTACATCGACGTATCCGGAAAGCTCAGGGTACCCTGCCGCTTCGAGGTCCCCTCCCGGGGGAGCGAGGCGGGAAGGTTTTCGGAGGGTCTGGCCGCCGTGTTGAGCGGCGGCAAAACCCTCTTTATAGACAAAAAGGGCAATGTCGTGATACGGGGGAACTTCATCCCCTGGACGGGCGAGGCCCCCCGCTTTCGCTGGGGCGTCGCCTGCCTGGAGACTTCGAAGGGGAGGTGGCGGTATGTGAACCGCGGCGGACGCTATATCGGGGAGCCCCCTGTCGGTTCCGTCGATTCCGCCTCCGGCTCCGTCCCCGGCATCCTGCCCTATCGCTCGGATACGGGCGCCTGGGGCTACAGGAACATGGACGGAACCGTCGTCGTCCCGCCCTTTCTCGACGCGGCGCGCCCCTTCAGAGAGGGAATGGCGGCCGTATCTTTGGGGGGACGCTGGTGGTACATCGCCGAGCCCAAACGATAGCGCCGGAGCCTTTCCCTCTCCTTGACCCCGGGAGTCTCGGATACCCGGATCCGGAATCCGGCCGTCCCCCTAAATGAACGATGGAACGGAACGCAGCTTTCGCGTCTCGTGGCGTTCCGAAGGACCCTGGACCTGAGGGGATACGGCCAGGAAAATCCGGGCCATGTGGTCGGCGTCGTTGAAGACGGCCTTGAAGAGGGCTATCCTCAGGAGCTCCCCCGTATCCTCGCGGTACGTCGCGAACGAGGACTGGCGCGTCACGAACAGCTCTTTCAGAACCTGGATCGCCGCGGAGCGATCGGGGAAGAGGAAGGGCATGGACTGCATCAGCAGGGCGTTTTTCTCGACCCCATAGAGCTCCCCCAGGGTATCGTTGGCGTTGGTGAGGAGGATGTCGTCCAGATAACGGTTCAAAATCGCATCGGCATTCGCGGGCTGAGGCCTCATCAGGGGCTGCAGGGGGACCATGCGCCCCAGCCCGAGGAAGGGTTGGGAGAAGATGAAGTCCTGCTCCTGGCCGCTCACGCTGTGTTGGACGATGAGGTCCCGATCCTGCTCGATACGGCGTGGAATGCAGTAGAGGGCCGCGATGGTGTCCTCGGTGCCGAAGTGGACGGAACAGGACATCTCCACCTCCAGGATGTCGCCCGACTCCCCGACCAGGGTGGTCGGGGCCTGAAGCTGCCCCACCTTGGAGAGCATATCCAGAAAACGCAGAGCATCCTCGTCCCGGTAGAAAAAGGACATAAAGCCCTTTCCCCTCAACGGAAAATCGGATACTCCCAAGCTGGATGTGTCCTGGCCGAACAGCTTCCGCGCGGCTTTGCTCGCCTTATGGACGACGAATTCCCGCCCCAGGTTCATGAGGTAACTGATCCGGTCCTCCTCGTCGAGCAGGATGGGCACGTCCTGCGAACGGAGGCGGAACTCCAGCCACGGCTCCTGGGTCATGTCGGTGAAGGCGTTGAAGGCGGCGATGTCCTCGGCATGATGCGAAAGGGCCGCGTCGCTCGGCTGTACGACGTGCAGGTGCGCCATGACGAGCTCCCGGCCGTCGCAGGGCAGGATGTCGATGGTGGCGGAGATCGTTTTCAGGCTGCCCTGCGGGTCCGCGAATTGAAAGACGAACGGGGCCTTGTCCTCCCTGCTGCGCTTAGCCCTGAAATAAAGGTCGAGCAGACCATGACGGATCGGGCGCGTCAGTTGAGGAATACGGATAAAAGACCTGTCTTTGATCCCCTCGCCGAAGAAACCCAGCTCACGGATGAAAGCCGCGTTGCAGGCGAGGATGCGTCCCATCCTCGGCCCTATGATGAGGACAGGATCCGACAGGCTGTCAATAATCGCTTGCGTTTCCCGACTGATCTGTACCACGGCAACCTCCCGAACGTAATTTCAATAGTCTCTTCATATTTTACGCTGAAAGGCGGCAAAAGGCAATTCGCTGTTTCCCTCTCCTTCACAGGTTTTACGTCCGTCCGAAGCGGCGCCGCACGGCTCTCGAGGACGGCCGCTTTCCCTCGTTCAGACGTTTTTGCCGGCCCGCCGCACGACGACGCTCGATACCCCGACCAGCAGCATCACCGGCAGGGTGATCCCCACCGGGGTATCGTAAGGCAGGAGCAGGCGATAGAGGACGAAGCCGGCCGCCCACAAAAGGGCATTCTTGAGGTCCAGCAAACGGCCGGGGTCGATCTCCCGCCTGCCGAAGAGCCAATAGTCCACGAACAGGATCGAGAACAGCGGGGCGAACACGGAGCCGATGAAGAACAGGAAGTTCTCGTACTGCTCCATGGATACGGACGCGGCCAATACGGTCCCGAGGACGCAGACCAGGACCGCAACCGTTTTCTCGTTTAGCCTCTCGCTGAGGTTGGCGGCGCTGACCCCGGCCGAGTAGACGTCGAGGAAGGTGGTGGTCACGGTGGAGAAGAGGACGATCAGCAGGGCGGCGAGCCCCAGGCCGGCCGCAAGGAGGATCCGGGCGATGTCGGAGGTCCCGGCGAAGAGGGACGCGCCCAGCCCGATGGCGAACATCAGCACGCTCCCGATGAAATAGCTCAGCACGCTGACCGCAGTCCCACGGAACGGGTACCTCAGCCTCCGGGTGTAATCGGAGATGAGAGGCATCCATGAGAGCGACATGGCGACGTTCAGCTCGACGGCGGCCCCGAAGGAAATCGGCTCCCTCGCCGCTCCGGCCCCCGTCTGGCCCAGTACCGCGAATCCCAGGACGAGGGAGAGTCCGAAGAGCATCGTCACCACGACGACGTTGACGCGGGCCAGGTTCTTGATGCCCATGAGGACCCACAGGGCGATCAGGATTCCGATGACGGCGCACCCCGCGGCCTCGTTCCGGAACCCCCAGAGCTCCCCCGTGATGCCGTCCATGGCCTTGGCTCCGCTGACGATCATGATGGCCGTCCAGCCCAGCAGCTGCACCAGATTGAGGATGGAGAAGACGTAGGAGCCGTACCTCCCGAAGGAGATGCGGACCGACCTGGCGGCCGAGAGGCCGCTTTGCGCGCCGATCAGCCCTGCGGGGAGGAGCAGGGCGGCCCCGATGACGTGCCCCGCCAGGATGGCCCCCATGCCCCTTTCAAAGCCAAGGGGAGCCAGCAGAGCGCCGGTGAGGATCTCCGCGATGGAGACCGCCGCGCCGAACCACAGGAGCATCTGGCTGAACGTGGATACCTTTTCGAGCCCTGCCTGCGCGCTCATGATCTCCTCTCCCCTCCGTCCATTCCCCTCAGGCCCTCCCGGTAGAGGTCGTAGAAGTGGTGCGTGGGGCCATGTCCCTTCCCGATGGGAAGCGCGTGCTCGATGGCTGTGGTGACGTAGCGCTTGGCCCGTTCCGCGGCCTCGGCGACGTCGTATCCCAGGGCCAGGTTCGAGGCGATGGCCGAGGAGAACGTGCAGCCCGTGCCATGCGTGTTTTTGGTGTCGATGCGGCGCGCCTCGAGGAGCCGGAAGTCCGTTCCGTCGAAAAGGACGTCGACGGCGTCCCCCAGGGCATGCCCGCCCTTCACCAGGACGCTGCGGCAGCCCATGGCATGGATGCGCCGCGCCGCCTCCTTCATGTCGTCCAGCGCTTCGATCTTCATCTCGGCGATCCGTTCGGCCTCCGGGATGTTCGGCGTCAGGACGTCCGCCAGGGGGACGATCACCTCGATCAAGGCGCCCACCGCCCCGGGGTCCATCAGGGGGCAGCCGTTCTTGGCGTACATGACCGGATCGACGACCACGTTTTTGGGGGCATATTGCTTTAGCTTCCCCGCGACGGCCCTCATGCACACGGGGGTGGAGAGCATCCCCACCTTCACGGCATCCGCCCCGATATCCTCGAAGACTGCGTCCATCTGCTTCTCGATCATGTCCGGCGTCACGTCCTGGATGGCGATCACCCGGCTGGTGTTCTCCGCCACCACCGATACGACGACGCTCATGCCGAAGACCCCATGGGCCGAGAACGTCTTGAGGTCGGCCTGGATTCCCGCTCCGCCGCTGCAATCGGAGCCCGCTACGGTCAACACTTTACGCATGGCAAGGACCTCCCTGCTCGAAAATTGAAGGGCGCCTTTCCACAACAGGAAAGCGCCCTTCTTCGTGACGACACACATCTCTGCTTCCCTACGCCGGTATTAGCCGACAGGTTCAAGGGGTCAGGTTTTAACCTTCTCAACGCACTTCAGTTCCCCCGCAAACGATATTCTTTTGTATGCACTTTATTTTAGGCCGGTGCCGGGCCGAAGTCAAGCGCGCGATATCCGCAATATATCGGGCGGATACCGCTCTTGAGTTTGGACTCAAACCTGATAATATTTGAAAAATGGACGCAAAGACGATAGACGGCGCCATCGGCGCCTTTTTGGCGCATGTCGGCAGCAGGACCGCTTCCGAACATACGCTGACCAATTATGCGGTGGACCTGAAGCAGTTTTCGGAGTATCTGGAGGGGCGGTCCCTATCGGACGTCGGCCTTGTGGACCCTGCGGTCCTGCGCGCCTACCTCCGGGAACTGTCCGGGTGGGGCTATGCCCGGACGACGATATCCCGCAAACTCTCCTCCCTGCGCGGCCTTTTCTCCTTTCTGAGGGAGCGCGGCGTCCTGGACAGGGACCCGGCCCGTGCCCTGCGCGGCCCCTCGGCTCCCCGGGGGCTGCCGAAGGCCCTCTCGGAGGAGGCCGTGAACCGGATGCTCGAGATGGCCTCGGAGAGCGAGTCCCCCATCCGAGACACGGCCGTCATGGAGCTGCTCTATGGGTGCGGACTTCGGGTGTCGGAGCTCACGGGGCTCAGGTGGGCGGACGTGGACCTTCAGGAGCGCTGGATCGTCGTCCTGGGCAAGGGGGACAAGGAAAGGCGCGTGCCCTTCGGCGGCTGTGCGCAGAGGGCGCTCGAGCGGCTTGGGGCGCAGCGTGACCCGGCGGAGCCCTACGTCTTTTCGGGACGCGGGGGCAAGGCCCTCACGGTCCGGACGGTGCACCGCATTGTTACGACCCTGGCCGGACGCGCGGGGCTGAAGGGCGTGACGCCCCACGTCCTGCGCCACAGCTGTGCGACGCACCTGGTGGAGCGGGGGGCGTCGCTGAAGTTCGTGCAGGAATTCCTGGGGCACGAGAGCCTCTCCACGACGCAGATCTACCTCACCATCAGCGCGTCCTGGATGAAGGAGAGCTACGCCTCGGCCCATCCCCGGGCCAGGGTCGGCGGGGACGCCCCGTGAGGCCGGCCCGTGGAACCGGAACATACAGGGATATACGACGGCAGCGATAAAGAGAGAACGGCAGCGGAAGCTGCGGAAAGGATGAGGACACTGTTTAAGGGAACGACCATCGTGTGCGTCCGCTCAGGAGAGAGGGTGGCCATGGCCGGGGACGGCCAGGTGACCCTGGGAAGCCAGATCGTCAAGTCGGGGGCGCGGAAGGTGCGCCGCCTCTTCAACAGAAAAATTTTGACGGGTTTCGCGGGCAGCACCGCCGACGCCATGACCCTGCTCGAGCGGTTCGAGAACCGTCTGGAGCAGGAGAAGGGCGATCTGATGAAGGCGGCCGTCAAGCTGGTTAGGGAATGGCGCACGGACAAAGCGCTGCGCCGCCTCGAGGCGATGATGCTGGCGGCGGATTCCAGGCTCACCCTGCTGCTCAGCGGGGCGGGGGACATCCTGGAGCCGGAGGGCAACGCGGCGTCCATCGGGTCGGGGTCCGGTTATGCCCTGGCCGCGGCGCGGGCGTTCTGCGAGGGGACGGACTGGCCGCCAGAGCGCATCGCCAAACGGGCCATCGAGCTGGCCTCGGAGATCTGCATCTACACGGACAACGTGGTGACGCTGGAGGTGCTGGAATGACGCCCCGTTTGGAGTCCGCCCTGACGCCCTCCCGGGTGATCGAGTATCTGGACCGCTATATCGTAGGTCAGGAAAAGGCCAAGCGCGCGGTGGCGGTGGCGCTTCGCAACCGCCTGCGCCGCAGGTTGCTCCCGCCCGAGATGGCGCGCGAGGTCATGCCCAAGAACATCCTGATGGTGGGGCCGACGGGCGTGGGGAAGACTGAAATAGCCCGGCGTCTGGCGACGCTGGTTCATGCCCCCTTCATCAAGGTCGAGGCCACGAAGTTCACGGAGGTGGGGTATGTGGGACGGGACGTGGAGTCCATGATCCGCGACCTCGTCGAGTTTGCCGTGACCATGGTGCGCAGGCGGATGCTGGAGGACGTCCAGGGCCCCGCTCTGGAGCGGGCGGAGCAGCGTTTGGTCGACGTCCTGCTGCCCAGGAGCGAAAAGAAATTCTCCGTCCCCGATTTCATGAAGGTGTTCGGGGCAGGGGCCGATACGGAGGAGGAACGTCCCGCCGAGGAGGAGCACGGGCAGGAGACGACCCGGGCCAAGCTCCTGGCGATGCTGCGGGATGGGCGACTGAACGACCGCGAGGTCGACGTCGAGGTCTCGGACAACTCGGCGGCCATTCCCGTCCTGGGCGGCGCCGGGATGGACTCCGTGGGAATCAACCTGAACGAGATGCTCAGCGGAATCCTGCCCAAGAGGTCGAAGAAGCGCCGGATGAAGGTAGGGGAGGCCCTGAGGGCTTTTCAGGGTGAGGAGGCCGAGAAGCTGATAGACTCGGACGCCCTCGCGCAGGAGGCATTGGAGAAGGTCCAGGAGGACGGCATCGTCTTTCTGGACGAGCTGGACAAGGTCGTCGCCAGGGGAGGGGCCGGCGGTCCCGACGTGAGCCGCGAGGGGGTGCAGCGGGACCTCCTTCCGATCGTCGAGGGGTCGGTCGTTCAAACCCGCTACGGCCCGGTCAGGACGGACCACATCCTCTTCATTGCGGCCGGCGCCTTCAGCGGCGTAAAACCTTCCGACCTGATCCCCGAGCTCCAGGGGCGCTTTCCCATTCGTGTCGAGCTCCAGCCCCTGTCCTGGGAGAACCTTCAGCAGATATTGACGGAGCCGGAGAACAGCCTCCTGAAACAGTACAGTGCCCTGATCGCCACCGAGGGGACGGAGCTGCGTTTCACGGAGGACGCGACCCGCGAGATCGCGGAACTGGCCAGCCGTATGAACGCAGAGATGGAGGACATTGGGGCGCGTCGGCTGCACACGATGCTTGAGCAGCTGCTCGAGGAGATCAGCTTCAGCGTCTGCGATGCGCCGACGGAACGAATCGAGATCGACGCGGACATGGTCCGGGAACGGCTGAACGGGCTGGTCGAGGACAGGGATATCCGCCGTTACCTTCTCTAGCGTTTTTACGAATACGGATAACGGGTACGCGTCGGATATTGGCGGACCGTCGAAAAGCGAACCCCCCGCTCATGAGCGGGGGGTGTAATGTAACGGACTACGCCGGATTGTCTGCTGGAGGCGGCACCCAGATTCGAACTGGGGATAAAGGATTTGCAGTCCTCTGCCTTACCACTTGGCTATGCCGCCTTTTTCAAGGAACAACAAAAGAACAATGACACTGATAACAAGCTTTATTCTACTAAAAAATCAGTTCGGCGTCAAGGAACTCACTGCGCCCGGCACGCGCGCCAACATGTCCCGAGTCATGGCGTCGAGGTCGTAACGGGGGGCGAACCCCCACTCCTCGCGTGCCGCGGAGCAGTCCAGGGAGTTGGGCCAGGAATCCGCGATGGCCTGACGTACGGGGTCCACGTCGTAGTCCAGCCTGAAGTCCGGCAGCACCTTACGGATGGATGCCGCGATCCCCTCGGGGTCGAAGCTCATGGCGGAGATGTTGAAGGCGCAGCGGTGACGCAGTCGCGCGGGGTCGGCCTCCATCAGGCGCACCACCGCGTCGAGCGCATCCGGCATGTACATCATGTCCATGAAGCTGCCGGCCCCGATGTAACTGGTGTACCGTCCCTTGGCCCGCGCCTCGTAGTAGATGTGGACGGCGTAGTCCGTCGTGCCGCCGCCCGGCAGGGCCTCGTAGGAGATCAGCCCGGGGAAGCGAACCCCCCGGACGTCCAGCCCATACTTCAGGTGATAGTACTCTCCCAGAAGCTCCCCCGTCACCTTGCTGACCCCGTAGATGGTCGTGGGACGCTGGATCGTGTCCTGCGGGGTACGGTCCGCCGGCGTGCCGGGGCCGAACGCGGCGATAGAGCTGGGGAAGAATACCGCGCAGCCCCGCTCGCGGGCGGCCTCCAGCATGTTGTAGGTCCCCCCCATGTTCGTCTCCCAGAGCTGCTGGGGCCTTTCCTCCCCACGCGCGGAGAGGATGCCCGCCAGGTGCATGACCGTATCGGGCTTGAAGGAATCCAGGAGCGCCGCAACGGCCTTTCCGTCCCTCACGTCCAGCAGGGCGAAGGGGCCCGAATGCCCCTCCTGCGCCCTGAAGTCCGACGCCATGACGTTGGCGTCCCCGTACAGGCCACGCAGATGCGCCACCAGCTCCGTACCCACCTGGCCGCCGCAGCCCGTCACAAGAATTTTTTTCATGGTTCCGCCCCCTCACATCGCCCCGAAGGGGCGTTCTTCCAACCTGCCCGGCCTAACCGACAATTCCCAGCTCGCGCCCGACGGCGACAAACTGCGCCACCCCCTCGTCGAGGTCCTCCCGGCTGT
This sequence comes from uncultured Fretibacterium sp., assembly GCF_963544685.1. Lineage (NCBI taxonomy): Bacteria > Thermotogati > Synergistota > Synergistia > Synergistales > Aminobacteriaceae > Fretibacterium > uncultured Fretibacterium sp. The sequence continues at coordinate 16,157 of NZ_CAUUGJ010000002.1, forward strand.
GCGCGGCGCTGACCATCACGCGGATGCGTGCGGTGCCCCTGGGAACCGTCGGGAAAACGATAGCCGTGGCGAAGACCCCGCGCTCGAAGAGGGCGGCGCTGAGGTCCTTGGCCGTCTGGGCCTCCCCCACGATCACCGGGGTGATGGGCGTCTCGCTCTTGCCGACGTCGAAGCCATACCGCTTCATCTCCGCCTTGAGGTAACGGCCGTTCTCCCAGAGGCGCGTCACCCGCTCGTCGCTCTCCTCCATGATCTCGACCGCCGCCAGGTTCGCCGCGACGTCGGGAACGGTCATGGCGCTGCTGAAGAGGTTGGGGCGAGCCTTCTGGCGCAGGAAATCGATCAGCGTCGCACTTCCGGCCACGATGCCCCCCACGACGCCGAACGCCTTGGACATCGTCCCGATCTCGATGTCCACCCGGCCGTGCAGGCCAAAGTGATCGACGATGCCGCGCCCGCCGCGCCCCAGGACCCCCTCCCCATGCGCATCGTCCACCGCGACCATCGCGCCGAACTCCTCGGCGGCCTCCACGATCTCCGGCAGCCTGGCGACATCGCCGTCCATCGAGAACACGCCGTCCGTGACGATCAGTCTGCGTCCCGGCTCGGAGGCATGCTCCCTGAGCTTCGACCGCAGGTCCTCGATGTCGGAGTGCCCATAGCGCAGGGTTCGCGCCTTGGAGAGCCGGCAGGCGTCGATAATCGAGGCGTGGTTCAGCGCGTCGCTGAAGATCAGGTCCCCCTCGCCCGTCACGGTCGGCATCACGGCAAGGTTGCCGCAGAAGCCGGATTGCACGGTGATGGCGGCCTCGGTACCCTTGAATCGTGCCAGCTTCCTCTCGAGCTCCAGGTGGATGTCCATCGTCCCCGCGATGGTGCGGACGGCCCCCGGACCGACCCCATAACGGTCGATGAGCTCCCTGGCCCGCGCACAGACACGCGGGTCGTTGGCCAGCCCCAGATAGTTGTTGGAACAGAGGTTCAGGTACCTCTTGCCGTCGATCTCAATCCGGGCCCCCTGGGGGCCCGTCAGCGTGCGGATATTCCCATAGAGCCCCTCCCGCTTCATGCGGTCGAGCTCATCCCTCATGAACGCCGTCGCAACAGCCATTGACCATCCCTCCACATCCGGCCGCACGTAACGGCCTCATCCTCCAAGGCCCGCGAACGACCCCGAAGCACTCCGTCGGTCCATCGGCAAAGCACTATGCAGTAAGCCTTTGTTTCTCTGTATTCAGTTTGTCACGGCACAGCGGGAAGGTCAAATATATTCGCGGGGAATATATTTGCGGAGAGGACAGACGGTCCTCCACATGGGAAGGGGGGAAAACTACAAGAACCTTCGGCTCAGATACTCCAGCAGTTCGTCGGGCATCGGCGAGCGGAACTCCAACCGTGCCCCGGTCATGGGGTGTGCGAAGGCCAGCCGCCAGGAGTGCAGGAAGACGCGCCCGAACCCCGGCTCGTCCGGGGCCCCGTAGAGCACGTCGCCGACCAGCGGATGTCCCAGAGCCGCGAGGTGCACCCGGATCTGGTGTGTGCGGCCCGTGTGGAGCGCACAGAGCACCAGGGAAAGCCCCCCACGATGGCTCAGGACGCGGTACCCCGTGAGGGCCGGCCGACCGCCCTCGACCACAGCCATCCGCAGGCGGTTTGCAGGGTCGCGGCCAACAGGACCCGAAAGCGTCCCCTCGCCGGGCGCGGGGCGCCCATGCACCAGGGCCAGATACTCCTTCTCCACCGAGCGGTCCCGGAACATCGCCTGAAGCGCCTCCATCGCGTCCTGTCGGCGCGCCACGACCATAAGCCCGGAGGTCGTCGCGTCCAGCCGGTGCACAATGCCCGGCCTCCGCACATTGTTGAACGGCCCCATATCCGGATAGCGCCACATCAGGCCGTGGACGAGCGTACCGCACCAGTGGCCGGGCGCGGGGTGGACCACCAGGCCGGCGAGTTTGTCCACCACCAGCAGGGCGTCGTCCTCGTGGACGACCCGAAAGTCCACGGGCTCCGGCTCGATCTCGAGGTTCTCGGGGGGCGGCATTTCGATGCGGCAGACCGTCCCCTCCGCAACCCTCAGCGAGGGCTTCGGCCTGAGGCCGCCGCAGGACACGCGCCCCTCGCGCACCAGCCGCTGGGCGAAGGAACGGGTGAGCCCCAGACGGCGGGCCAGCAGGACGTCCAGCCGCATCCCCGCGTCGGCACCCGTGCACAGGACCTCCTCGATCGGGCTCCCGCCCTCTTCGTCGGAGAGCTCCCGTCCCGATACCCCGGCGGGCCCCATCCCGACTCCATCTGCAGAAGAGCCCCCCTCAAGAGGGGAGCTCTTCTGCGTTCCGGACGGCATTCCGGCATCGGCACAGCGTTCGGCCGTCAACTTCGTCTCCTCAGTTCCGATCCTTCAGAACCGCGGCACATCGCGAGCACAGGCCGTCCCCGGCCGCGCCCTCCGTGTACTTCCAGCAACGCGGGCACTTGACGCCGGGCGTGAATCCCGCAGCCATCTCGAGCCCCGTCGCCTCGTCCCGGATCGGGGCCCCGAGGCTAAGCGCGTCCGTCCACTCGAATCGGGAGACGATGACGAGATCCGCCAGCTCCTGCTCCGAGAAGGCGCCTGCCACGCGATCCATGGCGGAGTTGCGCTTGACCTGGACGGCCGCCTCCAGGGAGGTGCCGATGGTCTTCGCGGCGCGCAGCCCCTCCAGCATCCGGCTCACGGCCCCGCGGAGCAGCAGCGCGTCCTGCCACAGATCGTTCAGCCCCTCGTCGATCCGGGAGGGATCCACCGCCGGGAAGTCCGACAGGAACACGCTCTCGGGCAACGAGGCATCGAGGGTCCGCATCTCCTGCCAGATCTCCTCAGCCGTGAAGCTCAGGATCGGGGCCAGCATCCGCGTCAGGACCGAGAGCACCTCCCACATCGCCGTCCGTGCGCTCCGGCGCCCCAGGGAGTCCGCTCCCTCCACGTAGAGCCGGTCCTTGCTCACGTCCAGATAGAACGCGCTCAGCTCGTTGACGCACAGCGAGTGGATGGCGTTGGTCGGCACGTGGAACTCGTACTCCTCGAAGGCCTCGCGCGCCTTTCCGATGACCCGGTGCAGGCGGTCGAGGATCCAGCGGTCCATCGACAGGAGCTCTTCATAGGGAAGCGCGTCCTTCCGGGGGGCGAACCCGTGCAGGTTGCCCAGCAGGAAGCGCGCGGTGTTGCGGATGCGCCGGTACGTCTCCGACAGGGACTTCATGATGGTCTGAGAGATGCGGACGTCGTTCCGGTAGTCGGTGGAGGCCACCCACAGACGCAGGATGTCCGCCCCATACTCGTCCACGACCTCCTGAGGCAGCACCACGTTGCCCAGGGACTTGGACATCTTGCGCCCCTCGCCGTCCAGGATGAAGCCGTGGGTCAGGACGTTACGGTATGGAGCCTGGTCCTTCACCGCCACGGCGGTCAAAAGCGAGGACTGGAACCAGCCGCGATGCTGATCGCTGCCCTCCAGGTACATCTCCGTGGGCCAGCTCAGGCCGAAACGCTCGTTCAGGACGGCCAGATGCGTCACCCCGGAGTCGAACCACACGTCCAGGATGTTGCCATCCTTCTCCACGTTGCGGGAGCCGCAGGCATCGCACACGGCGCGGTCTCCGAAGAGCTCCTCCACCGTTCGGCTCCACCAGATCGACGACCCCTCGGGGCTCTCCCCAACCTTATCCGCAAAGCTGCGTACCCGGTCGGGCGTCAGGCTGTGCGCCCCGCAGTCCCGGCATTTGAGCGCGGGGACGGGCACCCCCCAGACCCTCTGCCGGCTGATGCACCAGTCGGACCGGTCGCTCACCATGTTGTGGATGCGGTCGCGTCCCCACTCCGGAATCCATCGGACATCCTTATCGATGACGTCAAGAGCCCTGTCCCTGAACTTGGAGACGGCGATGAACCACTGGTCGGTCGCGCGGAAAATCACCGGCTTCTTGCAGCGCCAGCAGTGCGGATAGCTGTGCATGATCGTCCCGCTCCCCAGAAGGCGCCCGCGCTCGGCGATCATCTCGATGGCTCGCTTCCCGCCCTCCTCGATGGGCATGCCCTCTAAGAAAGGGGTGCCCTTTTCATAGACGCCCGCGTCATCCACCGGATTGTAGATGTCGATGCCGTAGCGGACCCCCGTCTCGTAGTCCTCGACGCCGTGCCCCGGGGCCGTGTGGACGCACCCCGTGCCGGAGTCCAGCATCACGTAATCCGCCAGGACCAGCTTGATGTCCCGGTCATCGCAGAAGGGGTGAACGGCCAGCAGGTTCTCCAGGTCCGAGCCCCGGACCGTGAGCAGCGGTTCGCCGCCCTTCAGGCCGGTCGCCGCAAACACGGCATCCTTGAGGCCGACGGCGAAGAGGTACACCTTTCCGCCGCAGTCGTAGAAGCCGTACTCGTACTGCGGATGCAGCGCCACCGCCATGCTGGCGGCCAGGGTCCAGGGCGTGGTCGTCCAGATGACGACGCTGACGTCCCGCCCTGCAAGCTGGGGGAACTTCTCCGCAGCCCTCGGCATAGGATAGGCGATATAGACCGAGGGCGAGGATTCGTCCCAATACTCGATCTCCCCCGCCGCCAGGGCCGTCTGACAGTCGATGCACCAGTAGACGGGCTTCAGCCCGCGATACACCAGACCCTTCTCCACCATGTCGGCAAAGGCGCGGAGCTCCAGGGTCTCGAAGCCGGGGTCCAGGGTGATGTAGGGCTTGTCCCACTCGCCGAACACCCCCAGCCGTTTGAACTCCTCGCGCTGGACGTCCAGGTAGTGCAGCGCGGTATCCGTGCATTTCTTGCGCAGCTCCAGGGGGTCCACGGATTCCTTCGAGAGCTTCTCGTCCTTCAGCACCCTCAGCTCGATGGGGAGGCCGTGCGTGTCCCACCCCGGGACGTAGGGCGCGTACCGGCCCGTCATCGTCTTGTACTTGGGGATGAAATCCTTCAGAACTTTGTTGAAGGCGGTCCCGATGTGTATGTTTGCGTTGGCGTAGGGCGGGCCGTCGTGAAGGACGAAGCGCTCGTCCGCACCCTTTCTGGCCTCCACGGCCTTATGGTACGTGTCGTGCTCCTGCCAGAACTTCAGAAAACCGGGCTCCCGCTTCGCCAGGTTGGCCCTCATGGGGAAGTTCGTGACGGGGAGATTCAACGTGTCCTTGTAGTCCTTGCAATCCTTGCACATGAAACCCGCCCCCTACCGTTCAAGTGACTCCGGCCCGTCCCGAAGGTCCCGGAGCCGTTGCCCTTCTCCAAATTTTACCCGCCACAAAAACGGGAATAATTTTCAAATTTTACCACGAAAACGAGAAAAAATAGCGGATACCAGGAGAGCACCCTTTCCGGTCGCCCCCCCGGCATCCGCCATGCAGACGTCGCGCGCCCCAAGCGGGCTACTTCGCCTCGGCACCCTCCTCGATCCTCACCGAGTTCATGACCACATCCTCCACCGGTCTGTCCTGAGGCCCCGTCTTGACCTTTCCGATGGCCTCGACCACGTCCATCCCGGATACCACCCGGCCGAAAATGGCGTGTTTCCCATCCAACCAGGGGGTGGGGACCAGGGTGATGAAGAACTGCGACCCGCCCGTGTTCGGGCCGGCGTTGGCCATGGAGAGCACTCCCGGCCCGTCATGCTTCAGCCCGGGACCGAACTCGTCGGGGATCGTGTAGCCGGGGCCCCCCGTCCCCGTGCCCTTCGGGTCCCCTCCCTGGATCATGAAGCCGTCGATCACCCGGTGGAAGATCACGCCGTCATAGAATCCCTTTTTTGCCAGGTCGATGAAGTTCTGTGCCGTCTTGGGCGCCAGGTCGGTGAAGAGCTCGACCCTGAAGGTCCCCCTGTTGGTCTCGAACACCGCGGCGGGACGAGCCTCGGCCCGGGCCCTCCCCGGCAGCAGCAGGACCACGCAGGACAGGGACAGGACAAACAACGTGAATACGGACGCCGTTTCCAAAATCGTTCTCAAAACAGATGTCTCCTCTCGATAACCTACTTTCGACAAAACAACCCGATAAACGGTCTGCGGCGAAAACGCGCATTTGTTCATAATAACACGATCATGTCGACACGAGGATCGGGAAACCGCGCATCTCATCCCGAAAATCGAAGAGCTGGAGCTCCAGCTTGGAAACCCCGGCTTCGACATCCTCCGGGTAGGGGACCTTGTCCATGAAAAGGACAAAATGGGCTCGGAGGAGAACCTGCAGTTCGGCGTGCCCAAATTGCAGGTAAAAAAAAAAGCGCCTGCAGGGACGGTTGGGGAAAACGATGTCGAGCTTCGATTGAAAAGCTGAAAGCCATCTCCTGCAAGGTGCAAAAACAAATAAGTGATGGAGCTTGGAGGTCGGCAGCACAAGGCGTTCGATATCGTGGCGAACCTGCTGGGCTGGCGGAACTCTGATAGAAAACGGGGCCACCGGCTGCGCCGATGGCCCCGTTCTTACAGCGGTACGCTCTACTACAGTCCCCTGTAGAGAATGGTCAGGAGGGCGAGCGGAATGAGATACGCCACCAACGGCTTCCACCAGGTAGCGACGCGGATCAGACCCGTGGCTCCCACGTTGCACTCGTCCCGGTAGTTCTCGAACTTCCACACGAACGTCAGGTAGAGGGCAACCAGCAGGGCGTCGACGGGCATCATGATGTCGCCGGACAGATGGTCCGCGAAATCGAAGATGCTCCTGCCCATGATCTTGTAGGTGCTCCAGACGCTGCCCGCGCTCAGGGAAAGGATGGAGGGAATCCCCAGCAGGAACATGACCGCAAGGCAGCCCCACGTGGACTTCTTGCGGCTGATCCCGAAGTACTCCGCGAAACTGGCCGCGGGGGCCTCCAGATAGCCAATGCCCGACGTGAAACCCGCCAGCGCGGCCAGGAAGAAGAACATCGTACCCCAGAACTGCCCGCCGGCCAGCTTGCCGAAGATGATCGGCAGCGTCTCGAAGACCAGCCCGAAGCCGCGGGACGTCGGATCCATGCCGTAGCAGAAGAGGGCGGGGAAGATCACGATTCCCGCAATGACGGCGAAGCCGGTATCCATGGAGACGACCCAGCAGCTGTCCACGGGGATGTTGCTGTCGGGCTTGAGGTAAGAACCATAGACGATGGCCGTGGAAATGCCGATGCCGATGGAGAAGAAGGACTGTCCCAGGGCCGCCAGGATGGCCTGGCCCGTGATCTTGCTGAAGTCCGGCGTCAGGTACCACTTCAGCCCATCCAGGGCCGTCTTGCCGCCCTCCACCTGAGGTGTCATGGTGAGGGAACGCGCCGCCAGCACCACCAGCATGATGCCCAGGATCGGGAGCATCCACTTGCAGGCCCGCTCCACGCCGTTCTTCAGCCCTTGAGTGACGGTGAGGCCCAGGACGGCGATGACGAACAGCGTGTAGCCTGCCATCTCCACGGGGCTGTTCATGAACTCCTGGAATATGGCCTTGGTGCCCTCGGGATCAATTCCATTGAAGGTACCGGAGACGGACTTGACGGCGTAGGCGAACATCCAGCCGATGATCACCATATAGTAGGACATCAGGACGATACAGGCCAGGCAGCCCACCCAGCCGATGAGCGACCAGGGAGTACTCTTGCCGCCCGCCAGCTTCTTCATGCCGACGATGGGCGTCAGCATGGTTTTGCGTCCCAGGCCGACCTCGGCGATGAAGAGGGGAACACCGATCAGAACGCAGATCAGCACGTAGACCAGCAGAAACGCGCCGCCTCCGTAGGTCCCCACAAGGTACGGAAAACGCCAGATGTTTCCAAGACCTATGGAAAACCCGGCCGCTGAAAGGATGAAACCGATACGACTTCCCCAATTCTCACGCTGTTCCGTCATGTTCATTCCGCCTTTCCGTTAGTATGCGCGGGGCGATTCCCGCGCGGAGATACTGTTGTTACGAAGGGCTTTGGAGCTTTTGGACCGAGACAAGCCCTCATGTCAAAGGGCGAGGCCCAGGCCATAGTCCCGCAGGGTCCTCAGCAGAAGCTCCTCGTCGATCAAGGCGAAGTCCGCGTCCGTTCCCGATCCTGCGCTCGAGTCGATTGCCCGCTGGGTCTCCAGGCGCTCCCGCGCCTTGGAAAGGGCCGTCAGGCCCGCGACGTCGTAGCGCCTGTCGGCCCGCTCGACCAGGAGCGACCTGTAAGGCGCGCGCATCAGTGGGATGTTGGGCGGCAGAGGGGCAGAGACGAGGCGATACCCATCCTGGAGCAGCTCCTCCGTTCGGGACAGGACGTCGAGGGGGGATCCCTCCACGGCTTCGATGCGAACAACCCCATGGCTGGCCGCGAAATCCGCGGTCAGCCTGGGGTTGTTGGTGACGATTTCGAGATGTCCGAGCTCGCTCATGGCCCTCTCGGTCAAGCCTACTTCTCGAAAACGGTCTGTTCGTCGATCGGGGTCTCCATGGCCTTGAAAGAACGGAGGATCAGCTCACGCCGCGTGGCCTTGTCCTCCTCCTCCCCCAGTTCGGGAGCACCCACCGGGTGAGGAATCGCCACACCGGGGACGATACGGTTGGCGCCGACCGTCAGCATGATGGGAACGATCGTTGCAATCTGAACGACGGGAATACCCGCTGCCTTCTCGATCTCGCGCGTCATCGATGCACCGCATCGAGTACAGGTGCCTCAGGTCGATGTCAGAATCGCCGCGTCCACCCCGGCCTTCTTGAGTTCCTCGCCTATCTCCCGTCCGAACTTCTCCGCGAACGCCACGGCCGTTCCGGTTCCCGTGGTGGTGTAGAAGTACGGGTGCAGCTTGCCGTAGACGCCCTCCTTCTCCAGCTCGCGCATTACGTCGAGCGGAACGACGACATCCGGGTCCTCGTTGGCCCACACGCGGTCGTAGCCGCCGTGCACGGACTCGTAGTTCTTGTCCGTCATATCCTCGAGCTTGGAGATGTCATACCGGCCATAGCTCTCGGCGGAGGAGACCCGGATATGGTCCGGATTGCCCAGCGGCACGATGCCCCCCGAGCTCACCAGGGCGATCGTCGCATGCTTGAGGTCCTTCACGGGGGCTGCAGGCGGGATCTTGTTGAACTTGGGCATCTCGTATTCCGTACGGAACTCCTCGCCCTTCAGCTTCTTGAGAAGCATTTCGACGGCGCGCTCCGCTCCGCTCTTTTCATGGATGAAGTTCTTTCGGATCCCCCTGTGGATATAGCCCTCCTCGCGGGCCGGCCCCATCTTCTCCCCCGACAGCAGCTTGGCGGAGAGCGCGGCGATGCCCTTCAGGGCCGGGGCCATACCCCGGGCGCTGTCGGCGCAGGGCACGATGTACGTCTTCTTGGAATAAAGCTCGACGCCGGGGTTTTCCGGATACATGGCCGTCACGGTCGGGATATTCAGCTCCGCCGCTGCCGTGGCCGCGATGTCGCCGCAGGCAAAGCCGTAGCGCCCCGCGTTGAAGGCAGGACCGGCAACCAGCAGGTCGGGCTTCGCCTCCTTGATCATCTTGAGGCATTCGGCGCGCGCCTCGTCGGTGTGCTCGCCATAATAGCCGTCGCCGCAGACGACCGTTCCGACGATCTCGGCCTTGCCCTCCAGCTCCTTCGCCAACCCCACGCCAGGCCCGACCAATTCCGTCTTGAAGAGGGGCGTCTGGTCCGCCTTATCCTCGCCGCCGATGCCGGCATAAAACTGATTTATGTAATGTACGACACGCTTCATGGTCATCTTCCTCCCTTACAGACGCCCATCCGTCAAATCCACTCGCAGCCGACGCGGTTGAACCCGATCTCCGCCGTCGATGCGATGATCGCCTGCATCTCCACGAACATGGAACCGTCCTTACGAAGACTCTCCGCAGCACCGCCCGAGAGGTGCGCGATGGACTCCGGCCATCCGATAACCTTCTTCATGGCCGGGACCTCCAGCATCTCGTTGACGTTGCCCGTGGATATGAACCCCGTCATCTCCGGAGTGGCGTCGGCGAGGCTCTGGCTGGCGCCATCCGTTCCGGCAGCCTCGTCGGAGACCACGACGGACTTGATCCCCGCCAGCTCGAAGTTCTTGGCGTTCAGGCAGAGGTCCGTATCCGGATTGCCGTACCCCTCCTCCGAGACGATGACGCCGTCCGCCCCCAGCTCCCGGGCGATGGACAGGTTCATCTGCGACGCGCGCAGCTTGCCCGCCAGGACGGTGCTCTCCTGGGTCGGAATGACGCCCAGGAAGTTCAGGTCCTTGCCGTGACGCGCGTAAAGCGCCGCAACAATGGGATTGTGGACGTGATGCCACGTGGTGTTCTTGTCGCAGGCCGAGACGCAGTTGCCCGAGACCATCGCTCCATCCAGCACCTCGTTGGGGTGAAGGAGGGTCGGAAGGCTCGGCCGGATATCCGCGCCGTAGACGTAGGTATCGTGCAGAAGCCCCTGGGTGATGTTCATGCACACGTAGATGACCTTAGGCAAGGAGGCGTGTTTGACGTTCTCCTCCGGGACGGTGCCTTTCTCGAAGACATCGATGCAGTCCGGTTTGGCATCCTTGCACTTGTCGGCCAGGTACACGGCCAGCTTCAGCCCGCCCTCGCGCAGGATCTGTTCGTACTGATGCTGCTCCAGATCCGCGATCGGCTCGACCACCAGCACCACGTTCTGCGTCGCGGAGAACGGAGTGTAGACGGCTCCGGGGCCGCTCATGTCGACGAACCCCTCCTGAAACGCCACGATGGGGCCGCAGGTTATGACGGCCGCCCCGTCCAGCACGAACGTCCGCCCCTCGCCGCAGCGGCTCATGGGCGCACTGAACCCGGGATAATACCCCTTCCCGTCCATTTTCACGCGCGGCTCCACCGCGTCCTTAACGGGGATGATGCGCGCGCTCTCCCCCGGACGGGCCAGTTCCAGGTCCACCTTGGCAAAGCGCTTTTCCTCACTGACGCAGGCAATGGCCTCCGCCTTGTTGACGTAGAGCACGCCATCCTTCACGCAGGTGGCGTCACCCCATTGGACGTCCCGAACCTTCACCTTGTGCAGTTCCAGCTTCATGCTGCTGCCTCCTTTCGTCCTGCTCCAGCCCGTTTCAAATCATGACGGGCCCACGCACCGGAAAGCCTTTCAACGCTCCTTAAAAGGATACAAATGAGCAATCCATTCTTCATTAGGCCCTTGCCCATAAAAACGGAATCCATTAAAATAAAAATTGGTCAAAAGCATAAAATGTCTCAAGCTTTTTGCTTCTACGGAAATCTCGAGAGGGAGATGCGGCAATGCATAAAAAAACGGCCCAGGCTATCGCGAAGACCACCAGCGAGGTGATCGGTTACGGCGTTCTGGTGACGGACGAACGCGGCATCATCATCGGCTGCAATGACGAGAAGCGCGTCGGAACACTCCACGAACCCTCCCTGGAGGTGATGCGGACAGGTCAGCCCGCCTTGACCTCCAAGGAGGAGGCCGCAAGGCTCGAGGGCGTAAAGCCCGGATATACGGCGCCGATCGCCCTGTCCGCCCAGGTCGTGGGGACCATCTCCATCGCTGCCCCTCCTCAAAGGGCGGAGCGTTACGGGCTGCTGGTACGCAAACAGGCGGAGATACTTCTGATGGAACAGACGTTTCTGGAGCTCAAGCTGCGCCAGCAGTTGGCCGTTCGCGACCTGGCCGAGAGCATCATGCTCTATCGCCCGGAGGACGAGAACACGGACATCCTCCTCCTGCACGGCAAAGAGCTGGGGATCGACCTGGAGCGTTGCCGCATAGCCGTGATCCTCGAGCTTCAGGACCTGCGCCGTCGGCCGGAGGGGCAGGATGCCTTCCGCGACATGGCGCTGAACTGCATCATCAACTTTTTTTCAAATTCCGCACACCTCATCGCCCCCCTGCGAAACCGACAGATCGTTCTTTTTCTCGCTCTGCCCTGCAACCGCCACGAGGGAGAGATGGAGGAGTCCGCGTTTCACCTCTGCGAGGCCCTTTCGGACCACATGGAGAAGGATGGTATGCTCCTGGAAGCGGGTATCGGCGTCGACGCCGATACCCTTCCTCTGCTGGCACAATCCGCGCATCTGGCTCGGGAGGCGCTCTCCACAGGCCGGGCGCTCGGGATGCGGATCTGCCCGGCGAGCTCGCTCGGAGCCGAGATGCTGCTCTCCTACATTCCGGCGGGGCGCAAGCGTCAGCATGTCGAGCGGGTGCTGCGGGGCATGGAGGGCATCTCGCCGGAGCTGACGGACACATTTCTTGCCTGGTGCCGAAACCCCTTCGCTCCTACGGATGTGGCCCGTTCCCTGTCCATCCATCGAAACACGCTGCAGTACCGCCTGAAGAAACTGCGTGACCTCCTGGGCCTGGACCCATGGAATTTCCACGACTGCTTCACGATATGGTCCGCCCTGATCCTGAGAAAGTTCGGACGCCATCCCAGGGGCGAGGGGATATGACGCGGAGACATGACAAACGACTCGAGATGCTGCGGTTGGACGATTCTCCATACCGATTCGTTTGAAACTCGGTACAAACTCGAGGGTCCCCGGAACGTTCCGGGGACCCTCGAGTTTGTCATTGCCGTCGTTATTTCCGTTACCCCAGGATGGCCTTGAGGTCGGCCTCGGGGGTCGTGATGGGCTGGATGTTGAAGGTCTTCTGAAGGAACTCCAGCACGAGCGGTTTGACGAACGCGGGCAGCGAGGGCCCCAGCCGGATGTTTTTGATGCCCAGCGAGAGCAGGGAGAGCAGGATGCAGACGGCCTTCTGCTCGTACCAGGAGAGCACCAGGGAGAGGGGCAGGCCGTTGACGTCGGTTCCGAAGGCCTCGGCGAGCGCCGAGGCGATCTTGAGCGCCGACGCGGCGTCGTTGCACTGCCCGACGTCCAACAGGCGCGGCAGGCCGTCGATGTCCCCGAAGTCCAGCTTGTTGAAGCGGAACTTGCCGCAGGCCAGGGTGAGGATCACGGTGTCCTTCGGAGCCTGAGACGTGAAGTCCGTGTAGTAGTTGCGGCCGCTCTTGGCCCCGTCGCAGCCGCCGACCAGGAAAAAGTGACGGATCTTCCCGGCCTTGACCAGCTCCACGACCTTCCCGGCGGCGTTCAGCACGGCGTTGTGGCCGAAGCCCACCAGAATCCGCTTGTCGTCGCCGTCCTCCTCGAAGCCCGGCGCGGCCAGGGCGGCCTCGATAACGGGCGTGAAATCCTTCTTTTCGTCGATGTGCCGGACGCCGGGGAAGGCCACCAGGCCCGTGGTGAAGATGCGGTCCGTGTAGTTCGTGGGCTTCTGGATGCAGTTGGTGGTCATCAGGATGGCGCCGGGGAAGGCCGCGAACTCCTTCTGCTGATCCTGCCAGGCCCCACCGTAGTTGCCGGCCAGGTGCGGATACTTCTTGAGGCGCGGGTAGCCGTGGCAGGGCAGCATCTCGCCGTGGGTATAGATGTTGATGCCCTTGCCCTCCGTCTGCTGAAGCAGCAGGTCCAGATCGCGCAGGTCGTGTCCCGAAACCAGGATGGCCTTGCCCTTCAGCGGATGGATGCGGACCGGCGTCGGCTCCGGATGCCCGTAGACCTCGGTGTTTGCCCTGTCCAGGAGGTTCATGACCTCGATGTTCCACTTGCCGGCGTCCATCGCATGGGCCGTCAGCTCCTCGACGGTCATGACCTCGCGGCTCAGGGCGTCCAGCTTCTCGTGGAAGAACCCGTATATGCGCTCGTCCTCATAACCCAAGACGAAGGCGTGGTGCGTGTACGCCGCGCTGCCCTTCAGTCCGAGCAGGATCAGGTCGTAAAGGCCCTGGACGACGTCGCCGCGCTTCTCGGCCCAGCTTTGAGGCGTGTACTGCCCGCCCGCTATCGCCATGTCGGCCATGCTCTCGGGGAGCGAGTCCACAGCGGGGCCGGATAGGGACTCGGCGGTCCTGCCCGCGCGGGCGCAGGCGTCCCCGTAGAGCTTCCTCGCCTTGCCCCGGACGACCCCTGCCTGGGTGATCATCTCGGCCATGCGGATGTTGTCGAAGTTGACGTTGGTCACCGTCGTGAAAAGCGCCTCGACCACGAAGCGGTCGATCTCCCCGTCGACCGCCCCGAGGCCGCGCGCACGGTGCGCGTACATCGCAATTCCCTTTGCCGCGTGGATCAAAAGGTCCTGAAGGTCCGAAACCTCCGCGGACTTGCCGCACACCCCCATCACGGTGCAGCCCGTCCCCTTGGCAGTCTGCTCGCACTGGTAACAGAACATCGCGATTCCCCCTCGTTTTGTCAAAGTCAACAGATTCTTATATAAGAGTAAATAGGAACCTGTTTGCTTAAATTATACACCTATTTTTTTCGCTGTCAAATGCAATATCTCCGCGTCGATGTTTATGGAGAAGGATTGAGGCAGCTTGTGGTGCAGCCTGTTTTTGGAGAAGGGCGCCGGGTTGTGCCGCGGGCAGGGAAGGGGACGGGCGCACTCCACACCGGGGCAGCCGAGTGCTATAGTATTTCGAGGTTCCGTATGGCTGCGGCGCTGAGTTTGGAGGGCGCGGGGGGAAATGTTTTTCTTCCTGGAGGAAGGGAGAGGATGCGGAGATGGAACGGACGACGGTCGGTTATGACAAGCTGAGGCATTACATGCAGAGGATGTTTGTGGTGGGGCTGAAGTATCCTGAGGAGTCCGCCGAGATCACGGCCAGGGTGTTGGTCGAGGCGGATGCCAGGGGACATGCCTCGCATGGGGTGGCTCGGGTCAGCATGTACGCGGCCGAGGTGTGGGACGGAAAAAATGTCCCGCAGGCAAAACCCGAGATCGTGCACGAGACGCCGGTCTCCCTGGTGATTCAGGGGAACAGGGCTCCGGGGTTCCCGGTCTCGAGGACGGCGATGGAGCGGACCCTGGAGAAGGCCGAGGAGAACGGCACCTGCATGACCGTGGTCCGTGACTCCTGCCACTTCGGCATGGCGGGCTATTGGGCGGAGCAGGCGGCCAACCGCGGCATGATCGGCTGGGCGTTCACCAACACGCTGGGCGCCGCGATTCCCCTTTTCGGCAGGGAGCGGCTGTTGGGGACCAATCCGATCAGCGTGGCCATCCCCACGGGCAGGAAGCCCCACTTCATGCTGGACATGGCGACGACGACCGTGGCGTTCGGCAAAATCGAGGTCGCCGCCCGGCGCGGGGGTACCATGCCGACCGGATGGGCCGTCGACGAGACGGGCACGGACACCACGGATGCCGTCACCGTTGCGGACACCGGCCGCGGGAACAAGAGCCCCTACGGAGGCCTGCTCTTTTTGGGCGGAGCGACGGAGACCCTTGGAGGACACAAGGGCTATGGACTGGGTCTGCTCGTCGAGCTTCTGACCTCCGGCCTCTCCATGGGCACGGCGTCGTTCGATACCTACGGGGACGGCTGTGGAATCTGCCATTGCTTTCAGGCCATGCGCATGGACCTGTTCGGGGATGCCGGTGCGGTGCAGAGGCATGTGGCCGGCATCCTGGATCGGATTCGCTCCAGCCCCAGGGCCGAGGGGCAGGAGCGCATCTACATCCACGGCGAAAAGGAGTTCGAGCGCCGGGAAAAGGCGCTGAAGGAGGGGATCTGGCTCGATCCGGCCACGTGGAGGCGGCTGGACGAGTACGCCGACAAGTTCGGCGTGGAGCGTCTGGAGCCGTAGGCTTCAACCGGGGAGGCGAAACGCTGTGGAACAGGAAGCTTTAGAACAAGGATTGGAAGTTTTGCTGCTGTCCTTTGACGAACAATATCCCTGCTGGACGCCTGCGATGCTGGCGTTGGCGGGACTGGACCGGTCGGCGGCCGACGGGCTGGCGCGCGAGGGGCTGCTGGAGTTCGAGAAGGGGATTTACAGCCTGTCGGAGGCGGGGAGGGAGGCGTTCCTGAGGATGGCGGGCGAGGCCTGCCTGCCCTCGAGGCCGGGCGTGACGTCGGACAGGGTGCGGACCGCGCGGCGGGGAGAGCTGATGCTGCTCCTGGACAAGCGGCACCTCCAGCGGTGGGGGGTGAAGGAGTACGTCTTCCCGTTCCGGTTCGCGCTGCCCCAAGTCGCGGGAGCGGACCTCTTTGTCATGGACGGGGAGGTCCCGGTCTGGCGCTATCCCGAAGCGCCCGTCTTCAGAAAGATGGCCGAGGATTTCCCGGAGACGGGGGCGGCCGCGCGGAGCCGGCCCATGCCCGACGCCGGGGAGGTCCGTGCATGGCTGGAGGCCAACGCCCCAAGCCTGTACGACGCGGAGTTCGACCTGCTCTACAAGAGCCGGTACGACTTTCAGGTCTACGCAAAGTTTCCGCCCCTGCCCGCGGATCCCTGCGGCCTGTTCAATGCCGATCGATTCCTCTTCTCCTTCATGCCCCCTCCCGTACCCGGGAACCTGACCCAGTACCTGGAAAAAATCGGGGAGTTCCAGATGTTCCTGACGATGCTCAGGAGGCTGTACCTTCCGGGCTACGTCGACCTGGATGCGATGGACCAGGACGGCATCAACTGGCTCCTCTTTGCCTTCGAGGCGGATGGCGATGCGGAGCGCTGCGCGAAGCTGCTGAGCCCGATCTCCGAGGCTCTTCCGGGGACGGCGTCGCCCCTGGAGCTCTGGAGCGTCAGCCTGGAGGGGCTGCGAAACTACCCGGGGGGGCAGGCGGAGACGATATGGGATATCCTGCCCTTTGCCGCCCACCCCATATATCGGCTCACGTAATTCCATTTCCGATCATTCCCCAGGACAAATCGGGACCGCCGGTCAAGCCGGCAGTCCCGATTTTAAGGTCTCGACGCGGGGACCATTCTAATTCTAATTCCTCTACACGATTCCCCGGATCTCGGAGAGGTTCGCGATACCCTCCTTCTCCATGAAGGCCTCGATCCCCTCGATGATGTCCAGGGCGATGTCCGGTTTGGTGAAGGTCGCGGTGCCGACCTGCACCGCCGTCGCGCCGGCCATGATGAACTCCACCGCATCGCGCCAGGCGGCGATGCCTCCGATCCCCATAACGGGGATCTTGACCGCGTGGGCGACCTGATGCGTCATGCGCAGCGAGATCGGCCGGACGGCCGGGCCCGAGAGGCCGGCATAGACGTTCTCGAAGACGGGCCTGCGCCTGTCGATATCGACGGCCAGCGCGAGGTAGGTATTCGTGAGCGAAAGGCCGTCCGCCCCCTCCTCCTCGCAGGCCCGGGCGAGGGCCACGATGTCCTCCGCGTTGGGGGAGAGCTTGACGACGAGCTTGTGCCGGCACTCCCGGCGCAGGATGCGGACGACCTCGCGCGCCGTCTCCGTCCTGACCCCGAAGTTCATGCCGCCCTGCTTCACGTTGGGACAGGAGATGTTGAGCTCCAGCAGGTCGAGCTTCGCGTCGTTGAGGAGCGAAACGCCCTCGATGTAGTCCTCGATGCTGTGCCCTCCCAGGTTGACGATGTTCGCCACGTCGTGCCCGTTGATCCAGTCGAGCTCGTCCTCGAGGAAACCGCGCACGCCGGGGTTCTCCAGCCCGATGCTGTTCATGAGCCCGCTGGGCGTCTCCCAGACGCGGATGCCCTCGTTGCCGCTGCGCGGGTTCAGCGTGAGCCCCTTGGAGGCGATCCCGCCGAGCCTCGAGATGTCGAAGTATCCGCCGAGCTCGCGCCCGAATCCGCAGGTGCCCGAAGCGAGCACCACGGGGTTCTTCATCGCGACCCCGGCGAAGCTCACCGCCGGGCACGCCGCATTCGCCATCGTCAGAACACCTCCTCTGCGGGGAAGACGGGGCCGTCCGTGCAGACCTTCCTGCGCCCCCTCGTCGTTCCGCAGCTGCAGGCGAGACACGCGCCGAAGCCGCAGGCCATCCTCTTTTCCAGGCTGACGTAGAGCTTCGTCCCGGAGGCTCGGCATTTGCCGTAAAGCGTCCTCATCATGACCTCCGGACCGCAGGTCAGCACGCAGTCGTAGTCTCCGGGGTCGATCTCGTCCGTGATGAAGCCCCCGACCTTCACCGTCGTCCTGTCGCCGACGGCGCGGTACTCCTCGGCCAGCAGGACCTCGTCGCTGAAGCCGAGGAAGAGGTCGACGGCCGTCGCCGGACCGTGCGCCCCGAGGGTCCTCGCGGCGAGGTAGAGGGGGGCGATGCCGGCCCCGCCGCCCACCAGGGCGACCCTTCCCGAGACGAGGGGAAAGGTGTTGCCCAGGACCCGGCCGGTCTCGACCGCGTCCCCCTCCCGGCACCGAGCGAGCAGGTCCGTGCCCTCGCCGACCACCCGGTACAGGAAGCTCAGCGTTTCGGTGTCGGCGTCGAAGACGCTGACGGGACGCGAGAGAAGGGGATAGCGGCCCCAGGCGCGCAGCATACAGAACTGCCCCATTCGGGCGTCGTTGGGCTGTGCCACCCGCATCAGATAAAAGTCCCGGGAAATTCGTCTGTTCGACAGCACCTGGGGCACGACACGCCCCTCCTTCGTTTACCGTTCAATTTTGGGGCCTGACAAGCAGGCGACCAGCCCTGGAAAAACTGTATCACCTCACTGCGTCGAATTGAAGCCTCAAGGCTTCAATTCGACGTAAGCGACCAACGCGCCCCGCGAGGCTGACGCCTCACGGAAGGCGGTTGCCTGCTTATGGGCTTCGATTCGACGTAAGCGCCGACACAGCATTTGGGGCCGATAGGCCCCAAAGGGCTGGTCGGCTGCTTCGCCAAAGGGCAGCAATTGTGCTGCCCTTTGGCATAAGCGACCGGCACGCCATTCAAGGGCTAACGCCCTTGAAGAGGCGGCCGTCTGCTTAAAACATCCTCTTCTTCCACAGCCAATAGGCCGCCGCGCCGCTGAGGCCGAGGGCGACGAGCATCACCCACAGAAAGCCGCTCGGATGCTCCTGGAACGGGACGCCGACGTTCATACCCCAGAAGCTGGAGACGACGGTCGGGATCGAGATGATGATGGTGACGGAGGCCAGGAACTTCATCACGATGTTCAGGTTGTTGGAGATGATGGAGGCGAAGGCGTCCATCATGCCCCCCAGGACGTCGCTGTAGACCCGCACCATGTCGTAGGCCTGGTCGTACTCGACGATCACGTCCTCGAGTAGGTCGTCGTCCTCCTCCCGGAGCTTGATGAGCTCGTCGAACTGGGGATTCTTGAGCGTCCGGACGAGCTTGTCGACGGCCACGCGGTTGCTCCTCAGGGAGCCCGTGAAAAAGGTCATGCCCTTCTCCAGGTCCATCAGCTTGAAGAGCTCCTCGTTCTTCATGGAACGGCGCAGCGCCTCCTCGATCTTGTCGGACATCCGGTTCATCTCGTTGATGTACTGGAGATAGGTCCCCGCCGTCTTGTAGAGGATCTGAAGCAGGAACCGCGTCCGCTTCCAGGTGCAGAACCCGCTGACGCCGCCCCTCGGCCCCGGAAGGATCGGGTTCTCCTCCAGACAGACCGTGATGAAGGTGTCGGGGGTGATGACGATGCCCAGAGGGATGGTGTCGAAGTCGAAGCTCTCGGGGTGTTTGGGGATATTGATGACGACCAGTATGCAGGCGTCGTAGCCGCTGTCCTCGTCCATCTCCTCGAAGTCGATGCGGCTCGACTCCTCGACGTCCAGGGCGGCGCTCAGAAAATCCAGGGGCACGGCGACGAGACGGGCCACATCCTCCAGCTCCTGACGGGTGGGTGCGGTCATGTTGATCCAGCTTCCGGGACGGAGATTGTCCAGGGAGAGCTCCTCGTGACCCGGGGTCTTCAGGTTCGTGTGCGTTCTCAGTACCGAGATCATGAACATCCCTCCTTGGCGGCCCTTGGGCCTTTTTCTCTTTCATTTTCTCTTTTATTGAAGAACGACCGATATATCCGGTATATTTTACACAAAAGAATGCCCATATTCCATTTCTAAATCATTCGTGGACGAGGCGGCTTTTGCGAGATGAAGCGAAGGCGTACATAATGGTACGTCGAGCGAGGCGAGCAAAAACAACGAAGTTTACGAAGGATTTGAAATTGGAATTACTCCACTCCTCCCGGAGGAGGCGACGAAGCGGTACGCACCCGGCCATAGCCCGAGAGGATCAGGTAGTGGGGCTTCGCCCCCCGCGGCGCCGTGATACGGACCGTGGCCGCCGGGGTGAAGGTTCCCCACTGAGGGCTGTAGATGCTCTCGGGGGCGAAGGCGCTGTGGCGGACGAGCTGGAACCGGAGCCCCGGGGCAGCGGGGAACCTCTCCGGATCCGGGTCGTCCTTCCACCTCAGGGCCAGGGTCTCCGCGGAGGTCCCGGCGCTGAGCCGAAGGGTAAAGGAACGCCCCGTCCGGTTCGCCTTCGTCAGGGAACGGAGGATCCAGTGCATGGCCCGTCCCGCCTCCCGCTCGGGGGACGCGCGGCCCCAGTTTATCGCTGCCGCCGCCCCTGCCATCAGTCCCAGGATCGACAGGACGATGAGCACCTCCGTCAGGGTGAAGGCGGGGCGGGGGAGGGCCCCGACGCGCGCCGCGAGCGGGAGAAGCGTCCGGGAGCGTTCCGGGCGATCGTGACGGCTCAGGAGGTTTTACCTCCCGGAGGCGGACAGCCCCAGCTCGAAGACCCGGAGGTTTGCCTCCAGGTGCTTGGGCGGAGCCAGCTCCTCGAGCGCCTTCTCGACGAGGTCCCGTTCCAGTCCGACGATGCCCATGCCGCTGGCGGCGCCGAGGATGAGGACGTTCAGAAAGAGGTAGTTGCCCTTCATGTGCGCGTTCAGGATGTCGTAGCCCGCGAAGCGGCAGACGTCGATCCCCCGGGACGAGAGATAGGCCGCGAGCCGCTCGTTTTGGAAGACGGCATCGTCGTGGACGTTGACGACGAAGGTCCCTCCCTCCCTGAGGTAGGGGAGGTTGCGGATGCCCTCCGACTGATCGAAGGCCATCAGGACATCGGCCTGCCCCGTGCGGACCAGCGAGCTGCGGTAGCCGCCGATTTTGAAGTGGCTGATGACCGATCCGCCGCGCTGGGCCATGCCGTGGACCTCGCTGCCGATCACGGGCAGCCCCTTGCCGATCGCCACCCGCCCCAGGACCCTGCTGGTGAAGAGGATGCCCTGGCCGCCTATCCCGACGACGACGTACTGCATGTCCTTGTCCCGACGCATCTCAGTTCGCCTCCCTCTTCCCGATGGCCCCGTGCGGACAGACCGGCTCGCATGTCCCGCAGGAGATGCAGTAGAGCGGGTCGATCGAGACCTTTTTTGTGTGCTCGTCGAAATGCAGCCCCGGGCAGCCGAAGTAGTCGATGCAGTAGCGGCACCCCACGCACTTCTCGTGGTCGACGGTCATGGGGATGACCGGCTGCGGGCGCCTCAGCAGCATGCAGGGATGCCTGAAGATCAGGACCGCCGGGGTCCGCTGCGCCTCCGCGTGCTGCCACGCGCGTTTGACCGCGTCGACCCCCACGGCGTGGTCGTAGGCGGGCACGGTCTCGACGAAGGCGACGCCGCATCCGCGGACCAGCTGCTTGAGGTCGACGGCAACGCCGGAGTCGTCCCTTCTGGGCTTGTCCCCCAGGCCGGGATGCGACTGCCCCCCCGTCATGGCGGTGGAGCTGTTGTCCAGGATGCAGAGGACGAACGCGTGGCGGTTGTACACGGCGCTGAGAAGGCCGGGCACGCCCATGTGGAAGAAGGTCGAGTCCCCGATGGTCGCGACGATGGGCCGGGATTGGCCCGTGACCTCGTGGGCCAGGAAAAATCCCGACGACACCGTGACGGCGGCGCCCATGCAGACGCTGGTGTCGATGCCCTTCTGGTTGATGCCCAGCGTGTAGCAGCCGATATCCGATGGGTTGATGGCGTTGGGAAGCGCCCGGCGGATGGAGAAGAAACTGCTGCGGTGCGGGCACCCGGCGCAGAGCTGAGGCTTGCGCGGGACGAGGTGCAGGTCCTCGATGACGGGGGCGAAATCCGGAAGGACATCCGCCTTGGGAGGCTTCTCCCCCAGGACCTCCGTCAGGATCGAGGCGATGAGCTCGGGCAGGAGCTCCCCTGCGCCCGGGACCGTTCCGTCGCAGCGTCCCCGGACGTTCGTCCGGTCCGTGAGCTGCATCTCGATGACGGGGTAACTCTCCTCGAGGACCAGCACGCGCTCGTGCCGCGCGACGAACGCGTCCGCCATCCTCCCCGGCAGGGGGAACGGCGTGCCGATCTTGAGAATATCGACGTCCTCCCGGCCCCATTCCTTCAGCACGTCGCACAGCGACGCGAAGGCGATCCCCGAGGCGATGACGCCCAGCTTCGCCGGCTTCGAGGCGGGGAGCTCGTAGTTGTAGCGGGCCCAATCCGTCTCAAACTCCCCGCGGATTTTTTCCAGCCGTGCGATGTGCTTGGGATGGGAGATACGCACGAGAGCGGGCAGCGGGCACCAGCGCGCTGGGTTGCGGTCGAACTTGACGGGCAGGCCGCCGGCCCGGACGGAGGGCAGCGCAATCGCCTGGCGTGAGTGAGAGATGCGCGTCGTCGGGCGCAGGACGGTGGCGACGCCGTACCGCTCGGACAGCGCGTAGGCGTCGGCGACCATGGCCACGGCCTCCGCTGCGTCGGCGGGGTCGAGGCAGGGGACCTTGGCGAACATCGCGAAAAAGCGGCTGTCCTGTTCGTTCTGCGAGCTGTGGGGGCCGGGGTCGTCGGCGGCGATGAGGAGCATGCCGCCCTCGAGTTCGTAAAGGGCCGTCGTCATGAAAGGGTCGGCGGCGACGTTCAGCCCTACGTGCTTCATGACGCAGCAGGCACGGGCCCCGGCGAAGGCCGCGGAGACGGCCATCTCGTAGGCGACCTTCTCGTTTGCGCCCCACTCCACGGCGATCTCCGCGTCCTGCGCGTCCGCGAAGCGGGCTATGGCCGGAAGGATCTCCGAGGACGGCGTCCCCGGATAGGCGGTCGCGACCTGACAGCCCGCAGCGACGACCGCCCCCGCAATCGCCTCGTTGCCCAGAAGCAGTTCCTTCTTCTCCATCGTTCAACACCCCTCAAAAATGTTGATGTGGATTCGCAATATAGTATAGCGCAAGGGCTCAGCCAGAGAAGAGGGCGGGAATGATCCCGCCCCTTTTTCGGATGTCTCCTCCTGATTTTTGTATTTCTATCGGGAGCTTTCGGGGGTGTCGGCGCCGTGCCGCCTTCCGGCCAGCTCCGTCAAATAGGCCTCGTCGGCCAGGTAGGGCAGGGTGATGTGCTCGCCCGTGCGCTTTTCGTTGAAGGCCGCGGCCGTCGCGAGGGCGTTCTCGTTGCGGGCCCAGGCCCTTCTCGCCACGCCGCCCATGACGTCCCAGCTCATGGCGCTTCGGATTATTTCGTCCACCCGGAACGAGCCGTCCAGCACCAGGCCGAACCCGCCGTTGACCGCCCGTCCGATGCCCACGCCGCCGCCGTTGTGCAGCGCCACCAGGCTCATGCCGCGCGCCGCGTTGCCCGCGAAGCACTGCGTGGCCATGTCCGCCATGATGTTGCTGCCGTCCTTGACGTTGGACGTCTCGCGGTAGGGCGAGTCCGTCCCGGACACGTCGTGGTGGTCGCGGCCCAGCATCACCGGCCCGATCTCCCCGTTGCGCACCATCTCGTTGAACTTCAGCGCGATGCGCACGCGGCCCTCCGCGTCCTGGTACAGGATGCGGCATTGTGTCCCGACCACCAGCTCGTTCTTCTCCGCGTCGCGGATCCAGACCCAGTTGTCCTTGTCCTGGAAGCGCCGGTTGGGGTCGATGCAGTCCATCGCCGCCCTGTCCGTCCGCCTCAGGTCCTCGGGGTCCCGGGACAAGCAGCACCAGCGGAACGGTCCGTAGCCGTAGTCGAAGAGCATGGGCCCCATGATGTCCTCCACGTAGCTCGGGAAGATGAAGCCCTCGTGGGTGTCGCGGCCGTTCCTGGCCACCTCCGTCACGCCGGCGTCAAAGACCGCGCGCAGGAAGGCGTTTCCGTAGTCGAAGAAGTACGCCCCCCTCTCGACGAGCGTCCTCACCAGGTTGAAATGGCGCCGCAGGGTCTCGTCCACCAGCAGGCGGAAGCGGTCGGGGTCCTCCTTCAGCAGGCGCGTGCGCTCCTCGAAGGTGATGCCCGCCGGGCAGTAGCCGCCATCGTAGGCCGCGTGGCAGCTCGTCTGGTCGGAGAGCAGGTCGATGCCTATATTGTGGTCCACCGCGTACTGGAGCAGGTCCACGACGTTGCCGTGAAAGGCGATGGATCGGACCTCCCCCTTGCGCATCAGATCATGAGCCCGGCCGAACGCCTCCTCGGGCGTCTTCGCGATCTCCTTGACCCAGCCCTGACCGTGCCGCGTCGCGATGCGGGATTCGTCCACCTCCGCCGTGACGGAGACGCAGCCCGCGATGTCCGCCGCCTTGGGCTGGGCGCCGCTCATGCCGCCCAGGCCCGAGGTGACGAAGAGCCGCCCCTTCAGGACGTCCGGTTTGTCGCCGAACTTCATGCGCCCGGCGTTCAGCACGGTGTTGAACGTCCCGTGCACGATGCCCTGAGGCCCGATGTACATCCAGCCGCCCGCGGTCATCTGTCCGTAGTTCGCCACGCCGAGCTGCATGGCGCGGTGCCACTCCTCCTGGTTGTCGAACAGCCCCACCATCATCGCGTTGGTGATGACGACGCGCGGCGCCTCGGGCTTCGACCGGAACAGGCCCAGAGGGTGTCCGGACTCCACCACCAGCGTCTGGTCGGGCGTCAGGACCTCCAGGTACTTCTTGATGAGGAGGTACTGCATCCAGTTCTGGCACACCTGCCCGGTCTCGCCGTAGGTGACGAGCTCGTAGGGGTAGAGCGCGATGTCGAAGTCCAGGTTGTTGTCAATCATCACCTGGAACGCGCGTCCCTCCGTGCAGCGCCCCCTGTACTCGCCGATGGGCCTGCCCCAGAGCCGGCCCTCGGGGCGGAACCGGTAGCCGTAGATGCGGCCTCGGGTCCTCAGCTCCTCCAGAAACTCCGGCGCCATCTCCCTGTGAAAACGCTCGGGGATGTAGCGCAGCGCGTTTTTGAGCGCCAGCACCGTCTCCCGCACGTTCAGCGTGTACCCTCTGTCGGGCGCGCGGCGGCAGCCGGGGTCGAACTCGGGCATCCTGGGCAGTCCGTTCGGGAAGTCCAGGGCCAGGGTCATCGTCTCATCCTTCATTGGCATCGCAAAGTCTCTCCTCTCCACTTCGGGCGGCTCCTGCAGCGAGGGTGTTCCATCCCATGCGGGCTTTTCTTTCCATATGGGCTTTTCTGCCGGGAAAAACGGGATGGCCGGACTTCGTCCGGGGCTTACGACAACGATATCGTCTCCCGGCCGAGGGACATCCCCGGTCCTCGACGGGCGCTCGCCCATCGCCAGGTCACCGGGTTTATGACCGTCCCCATTTTGATATCATATCATTGAAAGTTGAGGAACATTGCTGAAAAAGGAAGATTTTGGGGAGGACAAAAAGCGTACGGCGGTGTATCATTATTTTTCCACAGGATCGTCTTCGCGGAGGAGAACGCTTCCTCCGCGTTTTTCATTTTTCGGAGTTCGGGAGAGTTGGGTGGCCATGCATTATCTCAGTCAATTCGGGATCATTCTGGGCATAACCTTTGCGGGGGAGGCGCTGAACTACATCCTGCCCTTTCCGGTGCCGGCGAGTATCTATGGACTTTTGCTCCTGTTCCTCTGCCTCGTTTTCAAAATCGTCAAGCTCTGTCAGGTCGAGAGGGCCGGAGATCTTCTATTGAGCATTCTGCCTTTAACGTTCCTCCCCGTGAGCGCCAGACTGCTCGATCTATGGGACGAGCTCCGCGATATCCTGGTCCCCCTGCTGGCCATCTCGGTGGTTTCGACCGTTGTGGTCATGGCCGTCACGGGATATGCCGTACAGGGGATCGTCCGCCGGAAAAGCGGGAGGGGACGGATACAATGATTCCAAAGGACCTGCGCGAAACGATGCACCTGATCGAAAGCTCCGATTACTTCTGGCTGGGGCTTACGCTGTCGGCCTATCTTCTGGGGCTGGTCCTCAACAGGCGCTTGAAGAACCCCCTGATCAACCCCCTCCTGGTCGGGATCATATTTCTGACAGCGATCCTGTACCGTTTGGGAGCTGATACCTCCCGTTACGATGAAGCCGTGCGGCCATTGGTTCTGCTGATGACGCCTGCGACCATCTGTCTGGCCGTTCCCCTGTACCGTCAGCTGCCCCTGCTTCGAAAACATGCCGGGGCGGTATTGGCAGGCATCCTCCTCGGTGTGATTGCCAATGCGCTCTGTCTTCTGGTCCTGGGATGGTTCTTCGGGCTCTCTCGGGTCCAGTTCGCGACATTGCTGCCCAAGTCGATCACCACGGCCATAGGGATCGGGCTTTCCAAGGAGCTGGGGGGCATCTCCGACATCACGGTTGCAGCCATCGTTGTGAGCGGTATCCTCGGCAACGTCATGGCATCGAAGATCTGTTCCCTGCTTGGAATCGAGGACCCTCTGGCCGTGGGGCTCTCCATAGGGACCGCCTCGCACGCCCTCGGGACCGTCCGTGCGTTGGAGATCGGTGAAGTGGAGGGGGCAATGAGCGGGCTTGCCATCGTCGTAACCGGATTGCTGACCGTGCTTGTAGCACCGCTGTTCATGAGCCTTATATGCTGATGTGTCGTTTTTCCGCTTGGCGGTCGATATTCAGCAGCTTCCTGATCGGTCCTCCTCCCGTTGACCGGCAGCTCCACGACCTCGATCCGCTTGATCTCTTTTTGTGACAATGCTATCCCCCCCCGCTCCATCCCGATACTATCCAGAAGGCCTGCCTGCCGCGGGGGCGTTTCCTCCAGGCTGCTTATGGGGTGGACCGAAGGGTTGATCAACTCCCCAAGCTCGAATACGCGTAACGCAAAGATTCGCTTTCCCGCTTATGGCGCAGCTGCATTATCACAGAACGACGATTGTGCACAATAAATCTTGATAAAAATTATAGGGTATGATATTCTTTATTCAGACTTGGGAGGAGGGATCTCATGTGAAGTTGTCGACCACCACACGATATGGTCTGCGGGCTCTGTCCGACCTCTGCGCCCAAGGCGGCGAGGGGCCTGTCGCCGTGAGCGACATCGCCCGGCGTCAGGACATTCCCGCCAACTATCTGGAACAGCTCTTCGCCAGGCTGCGGCGGGGCGACATCCTGCGCAGTGTGCGCGGCGCCCAGGGAGGGTATCTCCTAGCGCGCCCTGCCGGGGAGATCACCGTGGCGGAGATCGTCGAAGCTCTGGGGGAGACCATCACCTTCGGAGACTGTCAGACGGAGGCGGGATGCGACCAGATAGACATCTGTCCCACCTTTTCACTGTGGCGGAAGGTTCGGGATTCGATCGACGAGATACTGAAGGCGACGACTTTGGAGGACCTCGTTCGGAACAGGACGCTTTTTCAGGATGAGGGGGAGGAATTTTGAGCCCCCATGATGTTTCGGAATTTTATCTCTGCCCTGAGGGCATTTGAGGAAATGGCTTGAGCCACGTTCGACTAGGGGGGACGACGATGCAAAGCGCATATCTCGATTACGCGGCGACGACGCCGACGGATCCCGAGGTGCTGGCGGCAATGATGCCCTATTTTACGGAGGTCTTCGGCAATCCTTCGTCCGTTTATTCCTTTGCCGTGAGGAGCCGCAAAGCGATCGATACGGCACGCGGCCAGGTGGCCCAAGCCCTGAATGCCGGTCCCGACGAAATCTTTTTTACCGGCAGCGGGACTGAGGCGGACAACTGGGCGCTGAAGGGGACCATGGAGCGCCTGCGAAGCAAGGGAGACCACCTGATTACGACGAAGATCGAACACCACGCCATCCTCCACACGGCGGAATACCTGGAGAAGGTGGAGGGGTTCCGCGTGACCTACCTGCCCGTCGACCCCGACGGGCGCGTCCGCATGGAGGACCTGGAGGCCGCGATGACGGACAAAACCGTTCTGGTCTCCGTGATGTTTGCCAACAATGAAGTGGGGACCATCCAGCCCATCGGAGAGATCGGTTCGCTTTGCCGGCAGCGGGGAGTTCTGTTCCATACGGATGCCGTGCAGGCGGCGGCCCAGCTGGATATCGACGTCAAGGCCCTGAACATCGACATGCTGTCCCTGTCCGCGCACAAGATGTATGGCCCCAAGGGAGTGGGGGCCTTCTACCTGCGCAAGGGGCTGCGGCTCGAGAACTTCGTCCATGGCGGCGGCCAGGAGAAGGGACGGCGTGCCAGCACCGAGAACCTGGCGGGCATCGTGGGCCTCGGTGCCGCCATCGAGAGGCTGAAAGCGCGCCTGCCCGAAGAAAAGGCGCGCCTCTGCGCCCTTCGGGACCGGCTGATCGACGGCGTCCTGAGCAGGATCCCCGACGCCAAACTGAATGGAGCACGGGGGGACGCGCGGCTGCCCAACAACACGAACTTCAGCTTCATCGGCATAGAGGGGGAGACCCTCCTGTTGGATCTGGACTCGAAGGGGATATCGGCCTCGACGGGCAGCGCCTGTTCCTCGGGGTCGCTCGAGCCCTCCCACGTGCTTCTGGCTATGGGGCTGTCCCATGAGATGGCGCACGGTTCCCTCCGCATGACGCTGGGGCGCGGAACCACCGAGGAACAGATCGATTACGTTCTGGACGTGCTTCCGGAGATCGTGGCCCGGCGGCGGTCCATGTCGCCGCTTTGGGAGGACTTCCTGAAGCGCCGCGGAGGAAAGTAGCGGCGGCTCGCCTTCTGCCGGTAAAAGGCAGGAGGCGCGCTCGACGAAAGATATATTTCGGGGGTGGACAAAGTGGCACTGGATTACAGCGAGAAGGTCATGGAGCATTTCAGCAACCCGCGCAACGTGGGAGAGATAGAGAATGCCGATGGGGTCGGCGAGGCCGGAAACCCCAGGTGCGGGGATATAATGAAAATCTATCTGAAGGTCAAGGACAACGTCATCGAGGACGTCAAGTTCAAGACCTTCGGATGCGCGTCGGCTATCGCGTCGTCGAGCATGGCGACTGAGCTCATCAAGGGAAAGACGATCGACGAGGCTTGGAACCTGACGAACAGTGCCGTCGCCGAGGCGCTCGATGGTCTGCCGCCCATCAAGATGCACTGTTCCGTTCTGGCGGAGGAGGCCATCCATACGGCGCTCAACGACTACCGCGCCAAACATGGGATGGAGGTCATCCCCATGAAGCAGTATGACCATGACCACGACCACGCCGTGGTGTGAGGCATAACGGATCGTTCCGTTCGTTCACGCCCCGATCCGCTGGGAGATCGGCTCCTTTCCACCCCGTCGAGGGGCCGGGAGGATCCGTCCGTCGGATCGGGGGAAGTGACGGATGTCGTTGCGGCTCCTGCTTTTTTGAAAAACGGACGCCGTTTATTGACAAGATCGGGTCTGGCGTATAAAATACTGCTCGTTGTTGCAACGGGGCTGTAGCGCAGCTGGGAGCGCGCTTCCCTCGCACGGAAGAGGTCGGGAGTTCGAATCTCCTCAGCTCCACCATTATTTTTCGGGGCGTGGCGCAGTCTGGTCAGCGCACCTGCTTTGGGAGCAGGGGGTCGAAGGTTCAAATCCTTTCGCCCCGACCA
This sequence comes from uncultured Fretibacterium sp., assembly GCF_963544685.1. Taxonomy (NCBI): domain Bacteria; kingdom Thermotogati; phylum Synergistota; class Synergistia; order Synergistales; family Aminobacteriaceae; genus Fretibacterium; species uncultured Fretibacterium sp. The sequence continues at coordinate 45,596 of NZ_CAUUGJ010000002.1, forward strand.
GCGCAGACCTAAAGTGTGTCGACGCGGGAATAGCTCAGTTGGCTAGAGCGATGGCCTTCCAAGCCGTAGGTCGCGGGTTCGAATCCCGTTTCCCGCTCCATTACGAACGAGACGCGCTTGTAGCTCAGCTGGATAGAGCAACGGCCTTCTAAGCCGTAGGTCGCGGGTTCGAATCCTGCCGGGCGCGCCAAGAGTTGAAAATGGTGAGCGTAGTTCAATTGGTTAGAGCACCGGATTGTGGTTCCGGGGGTTGGGGGTTCAAGTCCCCTCGCTCACCCCATAGGAAAATACGCGCTCGTAGCTCAGTTGGATAGAGCGACGGACTTCGGATCCGTAGGTCGCGGGTTCGAATCCTGCCGGGCGCGCCAAAGAGAAACGGACTGTTAGCTCAGTTGGTAGAGCAGCTGACTCTTAATCAGCGGGTCGTGGGTTCGAGTCCCTCACAGTCCACCAGTCAATCATTTCAATGAATCTCATAGACGTACAAGCCCCCTGACGAGTCAGGGGGCTTGGCTTTGTCGGACCCCATGATATGCGTAGAAATTCATGGCGATTCGGAACGAACCCGTATGCTGGATTGTAAATTGTAAATCCAGGATCGCTCTGCCGCTTGCTTCCGTCTGTCCTTCAGCCGTTCTTCCTGTGGTTTTGGGAGGCCCGGAGCGCTTTGACATTTTATTGGGCATTGTTTCTATTGTATTGAATTATTCTGCGGTCTTTGTTATTATATCCTAAATTTGTCGAATATGGGTTCGGAGTTTTTTACGATGTTTGGCATGAGTCTCCAGAAAACCGGGGGCCCCGCCCCGGAGACGGGTTCGGCCAAACAAAGAGGAGCGCCCGCCGGAAATGGGCGAGGCGACCGAAAGGTTTCAAGGAGGACTTCGATCGATGAAAAAAGAGGCTGGGACGCCCCGAAACTCCAGAAAGGCCGACTTGAAGGAAAGGCCTACCGTCGCGTTGGACGACGGAAAAGGGAATTTGCTGAACGCGAAGGCTTTGGGCATAAAGGATTCCGATGCCGTCGAGGCGGCGCTGATGGATCTTCTGGAGAAGACCCGGCAGGTGGGGCGCGCTCTGCAGAGCCGCCGCGAGGGGGACCCTCTGGACTACACCAGGTTGGCCAAACTGCTCTCGGAGTTTTCTACCGCCAATGTCTACATCGTGGATCAGCCGGGAAAGCTTCTGGGATATACCTGGCTTCCCGAGTACGAGTCCCGGACGCTTCTGGAGAGCATGAGGGCGGGGGCGATGCCGGCGAGCCTGGCCGACAAGATGAACCGTTACCGGGAGTCCGTGATCTGCGACGAGGATGCGTTTCTGTTCGATGACCCCAGCTCGGTGAAGAGGCCGGAGAAACATCTGATGTACGTCCCCATCTACGGCGCTGCGGCGGAACGGCTGGGGACGGTTCTTCTGGTCCGTTTCCATGCGCCCTTCGTCGTCCGGGACGTGCTGCTGGCGGAGTACCTGGGGTCGCTTGTCGGTATTGAAATGCTCAACGACCGGAACCGCACCATCGAGGAGCACTCCCGCGACCGTATCGCCGTTCAGATGGCGATGCGCGCCCTTTCCTACTCGGAGATCGAGTCCATGAAGCACATCATCGCGGAGCTCGGGGGACAGGAGGGGGTGGCTGTGGCCAGCAAGGTCGCGGATCGGGTCGGCGTGACCCGCAGCGTCATCGTCAACGCTCTGCGCAAGCTGGAGAGCGCCGGATTGATCGAGAGCCGCAGCCTGGGAATGAAGGGAACCTACATCAAGGTGCTCAGCCCTCTTTTCGTGGAGGAGCTGGGGGTGGCCTCATCCGCCCGCGTCGCCTATTGACGCGCAGGGGACCCGGGGAATAGGGTGCGGGCAAACAGGTTTGTTTTTTGTTCCGCAGGTCTCTCGCTGTAGTATAATTTGGGCGGGGAGGAGTGAGGAACATGTTGGGCGAGTTCACCTGGAGCGTACTGGAGAAGGACATGGAGGGCTTGGCACAGCGCTTCAAGGCCGTGTCGAGAAACGTGGCCAACGCGGATACCCCGGGCTACACCCGGCGCAACGTTTCCTTCGAGGACCAGCTTCGGGACGTCATCCAATCGGGGGAAAAACTGCGCATGACCGTTACGGACCCCGCTCATATCCCCACGCGCCCTCTCCTGGTCTCGGATGTAAAGCCCGTGGAGCTGAAGATACGCGACGAAGCGTATCGACTCGACGGCAACAACGTCGACCCGGAACGGGAGATGGCGGTCTTGGCGGAGACGCGCATGATGTATAACGCCATGAACCGTCTGGCGGCCAAAAAACTTGCCATTTACCGCACCGTCATAGCGGGACGGTAGTTTTTGCGGTGTTGAGGAGAGAGCTCGGATCATGAGAATATTCGAGAGCATGGAGGTCGCGGGCAGCGCGTTGACGGCCCATCGCCTGTGGATGGACACGATATCCTCTAACCTGGCGAACATCAACACCACCCGCACCCTTGCGGGGGGGCCCTACAAGCGCAGGGTACCGGTCTTCGCCGAGATGCTGGACAAGACGATCGGCGGGTACCAGGACATCGGGGGGGTTCGCGTCTTGGAGATCGAGGAGGACCAGACCCCGTCCCGTCTGGTCTACCAGCCGGAGCATCCGGACGCCAACGCCGATGGGTATGTGGCCTTTCCCAACGTCAACCTGGTTCGGGAGATGACGGATATGCTTGTGGCGAGCCGTGCCTACGAGGCGAACCTTTCCGTGGCCACCAGCGCCCGCGATATGTGGAACGGCGCCTTGGAGGTCCTGCGCGGCTGACTTTGTGAGGCATTTTTTGTTTTTGTCCGCTGACGATGATTCCGACGGATTCCCTCCGTCGGTTTTTTTGTTTTTTACCTTTTTCTTTGGGGAGGTTTGAGCGTGCAGGGACGGCAGCGCCCCGTGGTGGGCGATTTGGATGGATTGAAGGAGCTCTGGGAGAGCGGGGGAAGCGTGCACGACCGCGCCGGCGGCGCGGCCCGGGCCTGGATGTGTCCGGAGGGACGCGTCGCAGCCGTCTTTCCCGACGTGCGCCAGGCCTCGGAGTTTGCACTGGACCGTAAGGCATTTTTTCCCGATAGGCCCCTCTTCCGCCTCGCCGAGCTTCCTCTGACCCTGCAGACGATCGGCAGCCGGCCGCTTCTCCTCGAGCGGGGGGAGACGATCCGGCGCTGGACGACGGAGGGCGGCGTTCTGGTGGCGACCCCGGGGGCCCTGATGTCCCCCTGTCTCATGGCCGATGGGGAGCTTCCCGTGACCTGCGGGGAGGAATATGCCAGGGACCGCCTGGTGGCCTGGCTCGAGCGCAGCGGATATCAGCGTGCGGACCTCGTCTGGTCGCCGGGTCAGTACGTCCTGCGCGGTTTCATCATGGACGTCTTCGACCCCGCCCACGCCCTTCCTCTGCGTTTCGAGTTCTTCGACGACGTCGTGGAACGGATCGGCGCCTTTCAGCCCTCGACGCAGAAGACCGCAGCCGGGCTCGACTCGGTCTCCCTGCACAGCCTCTCCGGCGCGCAGGCCTTCATGCCGCCGGCCCTGCTGCCGGCCGATACTCGGGTCATCCTCTATGAACCTCAGAGTATCGAGGCGCAGGCCGTCTCCTTCCATTGGCTTTGGGATGAACTGTGTTCGGAGGCGCACGTCGATCCCGTCCCCTCCTGGAATGAGGTGTTTCGCGACCTGGCACGCTATCCGCGCCTGAGGGTGACGCGCGGAGTGGATTGGACGGAGGCTCAGCTCGACGTGGAGGAGCTTCCCCCCTTCAAGGGGGACTTCGGGGCGGTCCTGCGCCTCTGCCGGGACCTGGACCGGCTCGGCTGCGCCGTGTGCGTGTACAGCGAGAACGCCCGGTTCCTGGACGGGGAGAACGGACCGTTCGCTCAGACTCCCTTCGTCGAGGTCCGGAAAGGGGCCCTTTCCTCTGGCTTCGTGGACAGGGCCGCGAAACGTGCCTTCATCTCGGACCGAGAGCTCTCCGGGGTCTCCGCCAGAGCGGCCTCCTCGGAATGGCGCGCTCCGCTGGAGTGGCGGGATCGGCTGTCGGCAGGGCAGCTTGTCGTACACGAGGACTACGGGCTGGCCGTCTTCCGCGGCATCGAGGAGATCGTCTCGGCGGGGGCCTCCATGGACGCCTTGGTGCTCGAGTTCGCCGAGAACAAGCGCCTTCTGGTCCCCGTCCTCCAGTCCCACAAGCTCACGGCGCTGGCGGAACACCAGAGCGACGAGACGGAGCTCGATACCCTTCGGGGCTCCCGGTGGCGCAAGTCCATGGAGAAGGACAAGAAACGGGCCCAGGAGGAGGCCAGGGCCCTGATCGAGATTTTCGCGCGTCGCGAGCTGGAGCGCCGAGACCCCCTGACGGAGCCGGGCGAGCTTTACGAGTCGTTCGTCAGGGCCTTTCCGTACACGGAGACGGCCGACCAGCTCAAGGCCACGGCGGAGATCATGGAGGACCTGTCCGGCCCCTTTCCGATGGACCGCCTTCTCGTCGGCGACGTAGGGTTCGGCAAGACGGAGGTCGCGCTGAGGGCGGCTTTCCGGGCCGTCGCCGCGGGGCGTCAGGTCTGCGTACTGGTCCCGACGACGATCCTGGCTCAGCAGCATTACGGAACCTTCCGTTCCCGCCTCTCGGGCTTTCCGGTCTCTGTGGGAATACTCTCCCGATTCACCTCGAGGTCGGAGGCGGGGCGCACCGCGTCGAGCGCAGAGGACGGGTCCGTCGACATCGTCATCGGGACGCACAAGCTGCTCCAGAAGGGGATCAAGTTCAAGAACCTGGGCCTTCTCGTCGTCGACGAGGAGCACCGTTTCGGCGTCATGCACAAGGAGAGTCTGAAGCGGACCTATGGGGCGGTCGATATCCTGAGCCTGTCGGCAACCCCCATACCGCGCACTCTGGCGATGGCGCTGAGGGGGCTGCGCAGTATTTCGGTGCTCTCCACGCCCCCAGAGGACCGCCTGCCCGTAACGACCTTCGCGGGGCCCTGGCAGACCGCGCTGGTGCGTAAGGCCGTGGCCTGCGAGCTGGAGCGGGGAGGGCAGGTCTATTTCGTCGTCAACCGCATCGCGCGTATGGAGGAACAGCGGCGGATGCTTGCCGCTTTTTTCCCCGAGGCCAAAATCCACGCCGCGCACGGCCAGATGCCGGAACGGGAGTTGGAGAGGACGATGCTGGACTTCTACGCGGGGGCTATCGACATCCTGATCTGCACGACGATCATCGAGAGCGGCCTGGATGTGGGCCGTGCCAACACGATCATCGTGGACGACTCCCAGGAGCTCGGGCTGGCCCAGATGTACCAGCTCCGCGGCCGGGTGGGGCGCCGCGGGGAAAGCGCCTTTGCCTACTTCTTCTATCCGGAGCGTGAGGAACTGAGGAAGGAGACGGCGGACAGACTGGAGGCCATATCCACTCTGACGGACCTGGGGTCGGGCTACTCGATTGCGCGGCGGGACCTGGACATCCGGGGCGGAGGGGAGATCGGCGGAACCACGCAGCACGGAAAGAGCAGGACGGGGGGCTTCAGCCTCTTTTATCGGATGCTGGAGGAGGAGCTGGACCGCCTGCGCGGCGTGGAGAACCGGCTGACGGAGGTCGCCTACGACCAGGGTGGCTCCATCCCCGCCTTCTACATCCCTCAGGAGGGGGTGCGGGTCACGCTCTATCGGCGTCTCCTTCAGGTGGTGGGGCTGGACGAGCTCATGGCCTTGATGGGGGAGATGGAGGACCGTTTCGGCCCCCTTCCCGAGCCCGTCCGTCTTCTCACCGGCCTGACGGCGATACGGAACTGTGGGGCCGCCTTCGGGCTGCGCACGGTCTCGGTCAGGAAGGGTGGTACCTCGGCGGAGGGCAAACTCGACGGGCTGGCCCCGTTTTTGAAGAAGAAGCGGGGCTGGACCATTCTGGGCGCTCATGCCGTCGGGCCCGGCGGGGTTCCGGGGGCCTCCGGGCTCTTCGAGGCGATGCGGGAGGCTGCGGAAGCCGGGGAGCGATCTCCGTCGCCCGGGGAATAACCTTATGGCTGCCGGCCTGTTCGCCCTATGGATTTGACCTTTTGTGCGCTTTCTCTTACAATGCGGTTGGCTCACCTTTCTTTTTGGACGGTGATCGTGAGGACGAAGTCTGCGAAATATTGGCCCTGACGGCAGGGCGGATGGGAGCTTGCGGGGCGTGAAGCGCCCGCCCCATCCGGGCCGTGCAAGGGAGGTCGATGTTCGTGAAAAGGCGGTCCGTCTACGAAATCTTTTTGTTCCTGCTCTTCCTCTTGCTGCTGCTCTCCCTGGGAGGTTGCAGAGGAAGCTCCGGCGGGGCGGGGCCCGAAGCTCCGCCTCGATCCTCGCCCGCGTCTCAACCCAATCCTCCTTCCCCCAAGCCCTTGCCCAGGCCGCAGCCTCCGGTCCCTAGCACCAAGCCCTCGAATCCCGATCCGAACCCACCGAAGGCGCTGAAAAGCGATACGGACGGGGATGGCATTCCCGATTATATCGAATATTACCCCTTCGACAGGATCATAACGTTCAACCTGCCCTTGGATCAGTTTTTTCCCCGCAACGACACGGACGGCGACGGGGTGCCGGACGGCGTGGAGGGGATCGAGGATTCGGATGACGATGGGGTCCGCGATTACATCGATTTTGACGACGATCAGGACGGCCTTCTGGATGTGAACGACCCCGACCGGCTGAGGCCCGCGGAATACCTGGAGGAGCCGCAGCCCTACATTACGGGGCTCTTCGACAGGACGCTGGGGGCGGAGGGTCTGGCCGTCCCCGGCGACGAGGTGGAGCTTCAGGGCTCGTTCGTTCCGGGGGCCGATGCGGGCAGCGCATGGATAGCGATTCGCGAGTCGTGGCGGCATGGCGGTAAGCGTGGTACACCGCTGAACCTGAGACCCGCGTCCGTGACGGACGGCAAGGCGTCGTTCAGCTGGCCCGAGGGAACGGGCGAGGGGCACTGGGAGGTCTTTTTGTTCCTCGGCAACCGGCGCACGTACGCCATAACGGTCCGTGTGGTGAACGTCCACACGCCGATCATTTCCTCCGCCGTGCAGACGGACGGCGGCAGGGTGCGCGTCGAGGGGAGGAACCTGAACGTGGCCCTGAGTGTGGTGTTCAGCGATGACGTGTTGTCCGTGGACAACTCCGGGGGCGAGCCCGGTCACTTCGAGGCGCCGCTGCCGGAAAGGGCGGACTCCGGCCCCTTGTATGTGGTCGGCAGTTACGGAAGAAGCGAGTCCGTCGTGTTCCTTCGTCGGAAGGAAATCACCGGCCGGATCGTTCTGCCCGAGGGAGTTCGCGTGGAACTATCCTCCTTGACCGTTTCCTTGTTGCTTGATGATGTGGAGTTGAGGCCGACATCCGATGGCCGCTTTGGCCCTTTGAATTTGCCCCGGGACGTGACATGCAGTCTGTATACCTTCCTGCCTCCGCGAGACGGAGAGGAGGACGAGCGGATATTTCTGAAGGGGTTCTACATTCCGGGGGATAAAACCATAATAATCGACAGCATGAGCACCGCGCTGACGGAAATCTGGCCCATAGTGCTGATGCAGAGGCATGTAAAAGGGTATGAGGCAGAGGTTCGGGAACTGATGTTGAAGCTGCCGGAGGTCCGGGCATTGGGCGAGGTCATCGCCAGGGGCCTGGCTGGGAGCCTGGATTATTTGGATGTGGACTTGAAACTATCGGTACCGCGGATGCCTCAGGAACATGAGCAGGCCCTCCACAATGCGTGGAATGCGGTTATCAAAGCGATGAAATTGCGAGAAGGGAAGGTAAGGGGACGCAGCAGGTCCTACGATATTTCCCCCAAGGGGGGAGCTCAACGGCTTTTTCATGCCTTTTCTCCAACGCAGCACTCCTGCAGTTTCTCCGCCGGCGGGTGGGGACTGCATACGGTGATGCTGTTGGGGGGCGATGCGCCCGACGACAGGACGTAAGGTATTCCGCAAATCCCCCGATTAACCCGGGGGATTCACATATCATGGAGGGAAAGGGCGATGGGTGCGTGTATCGGGAATTGGGTGACGGTGATTGAAGGCAAGAGGACGGCGAGATGACGACTCTGCGTTTTTCGCTGGGCATCTTATGGCTGATTGTATGTTTGGGGATATTTCTGTACCCTATAGGATATCTATGGCGAGCACGGAATTATCAGCCCAGGCGTTCCGGAGCTTACTTCAGCAGATTCGCCGTCTTGGGGAGCTTGAAGATACTTTGTTGGGTCGGGGCGACTATTGTCGTGGGATTGGGCGGAATTTGGAAAGAACTTGAGTCCTCTTGCGTAAGATTTGCATTGATGCTCTTCCTTTTGGGACTATGGCTGATCTATTTCGAGGCCCCCATAAACGACCTGTTCGGTGCGGATGATGAGGAAGTTTTGGAAAACGAGGAAATGCTTTCTTTGTGGTACGGGGGATTGAACGCGAACTATATCCGATACCTTAAAGATATGTACCATTCGAAGTTTTTCAGTAGAGGAAAGCTGGAAATTAACTTTCCTCGTACAAGGGCGTGGGCTTGGGATATTCCTCGCCTGCGTGCTTTTGCCTATTACCTCAAAGGACAGGGCGTTATGTTTGTGTCGATATTGCTGTCGATTGGTATCGTCGATAATATGCTTGGTCACCTCAATAAACTGAGTGAACTTGAAGCCTCCGATTTGTGTATCTATATTCCTATGACGATTTTTATGGGAATTGTACTTTTCACTTTTGCCTGTGCCATTCGCCGGGAGTGGATGGCACATTACCATACGCTGTTTTGCGCTATGAAAGAAGGGCGGGACCCGGACCTGTTTGACCGGGCACGGTTGGCAGAAATGCGCCGGACCATTTTGGCCTGGGGGCAGGAGAAGGGGTATGTCTGCTATGATCGGGAAAATCAATGTTGGAAACTAAATGAGCAGAGGTTCGACGAATAACATGGAGACACGTTTCTCATTGGGGCTTCTGTGGTTGATAACAGCATCTGGCTGGATATTCTTTGTTCCCTGGATACGCCTACGCCTATGGCGGCGGGGTTGTGTTCGGGGAATGGAAAGATCTTTTGTCGACGAATATGCCTGGAAAGATGTTCTTTTTCAATTACAGCGAAACTGTGCCGGGATTCTGCTGGGGTTGTTTTTTATCTGGGGGAAAAGGATGGAATCCTATTCACTGTCGATAATAATAATATACGTTATCGTGATAGCAATATCAAGCATAGTTAATACTGTAAGATTTTATGTGCAAAAAAACCGCTAAGAAATTATAGACATGAGGAAGAATAATGAAGATGAGGACTCGACGGGGAAGTATCGGTCCATGCAGCGAGGAGGGCAAGGCAGCGTTGACGGATGAGACGATTTTGTCCCTCTGGTATGGGGGGGTGAATAAAGTTTACGTCAGGAGATTTCGCAGCGCAGGACGATGGTTTTTCTGTCCTGCCCAGGAGACGAATACATCCCGAGAATTTACACGTATCTGGGCTTCCGATAATCCTTATCTGCGTGTCTTTGTCTACTACTGCAAGGCTGTATGGGGGATCTTGGGTATTGCGTCCGCAGCCCTGTTTCTTGGAAATTGGTATCTGGTCAATTATGTGCAAGATTTCGAGCATACTTTTGCACGGGATAGTTTCGGAGTGTCCTTTTATGTATTTATGGTCGTTTTTATTCTCCTGGGGATCCCACACCTCATGTTGTCGCTTGATGTTTACAGCCAGTGGATGCCTCAATGTCGGGCTCTGTCCCGTGCGTTGCGTGAGGGGTGGGACCCGGACCTGTGCGACCGGGCGCGTATGGGGGAGATGCGCCGGACGATTCTGGGCTGGGCGTGGAACAGCGGCTATGTCCGCTACGACCGTGAAAAGGGCTGGCGGCTGAACGCTCCCTCCAGGGGTTCGAAAGGCGGCCGGCTGATCGAATGACGGCATGACGATCCGACGCGGCCGCAGCGAAATGCCGGGGACAAAACGCCGATGGTACGGATTTGCATATCATGGAGGCGAGAGGCCGATGGAGATACGTGCGGAGGTCAAAAGCCTGGGGCCGTGCAGCGAGGAGGCCGAGGCGGCGCTGACCGACGAGGTGATGCTGTCGCTGTGGTACGGCGGCTTGAGCAGGATTTACGTGCAGAAATTCCGTGAGGAGGGGCGGTGGGTTTTCGAATTTATACCTGATATTCCAAGGGAATGTTTCAGGGCCTGGACGTGGGACAATCCCCACATGCGTGCCTCCGCCTATTATTGTAAAGCTGTATTCAGCCTGCTGGCAACGGCGTCAATGGGTGTTATTTGGGGCGGTTCCTGTGTCGGAGGCTTTCTGGACCGCATGGAGCATACCGCCATGCTGGAAAATCTGGGGCTGTTGCTTCGCAGCATTCTTATCCCTTGGGGTCTCATCGTCATTCCGTTTTTCGTGTTGTCGTATAAGAGGGGATACAGGGTATGGATGTCCCATTACCGAGTTTTGGCCGAGGCTCTGAAATGGGGGCAGGACGCCGATCTTGCCGATCGTGTGCGTATGGAGGAGATGCGCCGGGCTGTTCTGGACTGGGCATGGAACAGCGGCTATGTCCGGTATGCCGATCATTGGCGGCTGAAATACGGGAGAGGAGGGCGGTGAGCGTGATGCCCTTGAGCTTTTCCCTGGGAATCTCATGGCTTATTATGGCGGCTCTTCTGGCTTTTTTCATCCCGTGCGTTCACCTGTGGCGTTCCTCGAACTTCATTCCGCCTCGTGCAAGCGTGCAGGAGGGAGCTTATGCCGTTTTCGGAGTGCTGAAGGCATTTTGCCTGATGAGCTTCGTCATTGCGTTGGGGCCGATCGGGTTCTATGCCGAACTCCACCCGCTCTACGCGGCGCGCTGCCTGGATGTGGCCGGAATATTTTTTTCGCTGTGGGCTCTGGCGCTCTACTTCGAAGCTCCCATACACGGCCTGTTCGATGCGGACGACGAGGAGGTGCTGACCGACAAGGAAATGCTCGCTTTGTGGTATGGCGGTTTGAACGAGAAGTATTTTTTGAAGAAAATGGAATCGTATCGCTCGGAACATCGCAGGGCCATCTCGGAGAAAGCGGCGGTAATCAATTTTTCTCATACATGGGCCTGGGCTTGGGATAACCCCTGCCTGCGCGCTGCAGCCTATTTTCTGAAGGGGCAGAGCACCCTCTATGCGGTTTCGTTCCTTCTGGTTCAGATCATGGGGTTTACCTATGACGATGTCCGAACGATCAGGAATCCTTCATGTGCTCTCGTTCAGGATACGGCGGTCTTATCCTTTCTCTGCGTTCGCATCCCGATGACGATTCTGATGACTTTCGTGTTCTTTCTCTTTGCCAATGCCATCCGCAGGGAGTGGATGCCGCACTACCGGGAGCTGATTCTTGCACTGAAGGAGGGGCGGGATCCGGACCTTTCCGACCGGGCGCGAATGGCGGAGATGCGCCGGACCGTTCTGGGATGGGGGGTAAACAACGGCTATGTCCGCTACGACCGGGATCGTGGCGTCTGGCTACTGAATGCGCAAAAGGGACGGATGATCGGATGATGAGCTGGCGATTGGCGCTGAGTCTGCTGTGGGCCATCGTTACGCTGGTCTGGATATTTCCCGTTCCCTGCGCATGGCTGTGGCGTGCAATCCGAGATCCGCGTCAGGGGCCTCATTTTTGTGAACGGTATGCCCGATGGCTCATCATCAAACGTTTTCTATTTATTTGTAGCGGTATATCGCTGGGGGTAGGGGTAATCTGGCGGGAGTATTACCTCCGGTTCATAATAATAACGCTTGTGGTGCATCTTTTTTTTTCTCGCCTGCGGGTCAGGTTTTTATAAGGATTTCGATAAACAACGGTGTGAGAAGGCATAGGTCGGAGGACGGCGTTTCCGACAACCGGGGGATTCGCATATCATGGAGGCGAGAGGCCGATGGGTGCGCATGTCGGGAATTGGGCGACAACGATTGAAGACAAGAGGACGGCGAAATGACGCCGCTGCGTTTTGTGCTGGGGCTTCTGTGGCTGGCGGGGGCGTCGGCCTGGATGCTGCCTCCGCCCTGTATAAATCTTTGGCGGGCATGGGGGTATCACAGCGCCCGGCCCGGGGCCGGAAATGGAAACTTCGCCGTCATGGGGGCGATGAAGCAGCTTTGTTTCATCGCGTCGGGCATCGTCGCGGGCCTGTCCGCGTTTTGGTGGGAGCACCTGTATCTCTGCCTCGAGACGGCCTTGACCCTTCTGCTGTTGGGGGTGTGGCTGATCTATTTCGAGGCGCCCATAGACGGCCTGTTCGATGCGGACGACGAGGAGGTTCTAAGCAACGGGGAAATGCTGACCCTCTGGTATGGGGGACTGAACGAGATTTAC